>NZ_VMMY01000004.1:0-168383 GCF_013277455.1 Streptococcus sp. 5346 | reverse complement strand
GTCTGAATCAGCATCGACAAGTGCTTCAACGAGCGCAAGTCAATCAGCGTCTGAATCAGCATCGACAAGTGCCTCAACGAGCGCAAGTCAATCAGCATCTGAATCAGCATCGACAAGCACAAGTACATCGGCAAGCATATCGGCTTCAATCAGTGCAAGCAATTCTGTTGTTACAAGTACGGGAGTGCCGGAAATTGTTAAACCACTCCCTAGTCTAGATATTGATAGTATTATTAAATCGGATTCTATCAGTATGTCAGTTAGCACATCGGCTTCAACAAGCGCAAGTATATTAGCAAGTACGTCTGCTTCAACAAGTACGAGTGTTTCAGTATCAATGAGTGCTAGCGCGTATGCTTCTACAAGTACAGATGCTTCAGACACAATGAGCACAAGTGGATCAGTAAGTACATCTATGTCAACAAGTACAGATGCTTCAGACACAATGAGTACAAGTACGTCAGCGTCAACAAGTACAAGTGGATCAACTAATTCTCGACCACAAGAGACAAGAACCAAAGCGAGCCAAGACTTACCAAATACAGGAGAGAAACAGTCTGTGAAATCAGGACTTCTTGGATTGATACTTGGTTTAACAGGTTTAGGATTGGTTGCCAAACGTCGTAAAAGAGATGATGAAGACTAACATTGACTTTCATAGTTAAAAGAACTTTCCTAGACCAAATAGAAAAGATACTGGGAAAAAGTCTTTAAAATCAGAAAAACGCATATTATCAGGTAAAACCCCTAGATAATATGCGTTTTATTATGTGACTTTCAGTCCGTCTCGCTCCGCTAGGTGCGAGACAAAAAAACCACCCGCTATGCGGGTGCGCGTCGAAGGTTATACCCAAAAAACTCCAAACGCGATACAATGAAGGTGTTCAAGCCAATTGTAAAGCGAAAGGAGAAAAATATGGCACAAAAGGCTCATAGTTTATCGCACACAAAGTGGATGTGTTCTATCACATTGTGTTCACCCCTAAGTATAGACGAAAAGTTATTTATAATCAATATCGAAGTAGTTTAGGCGAAATATTTCATCGCTTATGTAGATATAAAGGTGTTGAAATTATCGAGGGTCACTTAATGCCAGACCATGTACACATGTTAGTAAGTATTCCACCAAGGATAAGTGTTTCGAGTTTCATGGGGTATTTAAAAGGAAAAAGTGCACTCATGATGTTTGACAAACACGCCAATCTCAAGTACAAGTTTGGGAATCGGCATTTTTGGACGGAAGGTTATTATGTGAGTACAGTAGGACTTAATGAAGCCACAATTAAGAAATATATTCAAGATTAAAGAAATTATCCAGTGGATGATTTCTTCACGAGTATGAAAATTTGAGAACGAGTAAAGCATGATATAGCACTAGATAAATTGAGTGTAAAAGAATATGAGGATCCCTTTAGGGATAGTGGCAAGTAATACTAAAGCCTCTTTAAGAGGCAAGTGATGAGTCAAGAGCAATGAGGCTTGAACAAAGTGAAAGCCAGCGTCTTTAGGCGATGGCTGGTAATTTGGGCTTATAGCCCTGGGACAAACCACCCGTTTGACGGGTGGTTATGATTATGAGAAAATGTCCTAAATCTTTTCCTCGGATTGTGCTTTTCCCCAACCCCTAATTGGTTGGGAAATATAGGATGATTATGACTGTATCATTTGGAAAATAGCTCTTTTTTTGGTATGATACATATAGTATAAAATATGTTTGAAGTAACTTTTTTTATTTTGAATAAAATCAGATTTATGAGGGGGAATTATGAGTAAGAAAGTAATTGTTCTTGCAGCAAATCAAGCTTATGTGAGTTATTTAGAAACAACAATTAAATCGATATGTAGCCATATGAAGCAGATTAAGTTTTATATCCTAAATGAAGATATTCCAACTGATTGGTTCCAGTTAGTAGAGAATCATCTTGAAAAAATAGATTCAGAGATTGTAAATGTTAGATGTTCTTCAGCTATGTTTCAGGGTTATAAACTTCCAACAGCGCATTTAAACTATGCTACTTATTTTCGTTATTTAATTCCGAATCATGTCGTAGAAGATAGAGCCTTGTACTTGGATAGTGATATGATAGTGACACAGGATTTATCAGATCTATTTGAACTGGATATGCAAGGTTATCCTGTTGCTGCAGTTGAGGACTTACCGACAACTTCGGATAAGTTTAACGCTGGATTATTATTGATAGATAATAAAAAATGGAGAGAGGAAGATGTTGTGACACAGTTATTTGATTTGACTGCTCAACATCATCATGAGGTCTATGGAGATCAAGGAATCTTGAATCTCGCTTTTCAGGATAATTGGTATCGTCTTCCTCTAACCTATAATCTTCAAGTGGGGTCAGATAGTCAGCAATTTACACTAGGGGATATGGCTTGGTATGATCTTTTTAAAGGAAAACCAGCAGTCATTCACTATACTACAGGTTTGAAGCCGTGGCATCAACATCATTTTAATCGATTTAGAGAAGAATGGTGGTTTTATTATGGATTGTCATGGGAGGATGTTCTTCTTAGAAAATATCCTGCAAAAGAAGGATGGAGCGCTATTGTTTCAAAACCACCTTATCAAACAGCTATTTACACGAATACCGTGAATTTACATGAAGCAGAGAATTTGATTAAAGCTCTTCCACAAGTGAATTTTAATATTTTGGCCCACTGCTATTTTGCACCAGAAATTTTAATGTTGGAAAAGTATAAAAATGTAACCCTTTTTCCATGCTTTGATCCTTTGACGCATGAAAAAGTGTTTAATCAGTTAGATTTTTATCTAGATATTAACTATGAGGGCGAAATTTATAACATTATCCAAAAAGTAGTAGATAAGGGAATTCCTTTCTATTCTTTCCAAGCAACAAATCATGCACAAGAAATCTCTCACTATGTTTTTGAAAATCAGGATGTTCAAGGGATGATTCAGCATATCAAAAACTATTTGGATACTCTAGAAAATAAGGAGAAGGAATGCAAACAGAGCCATTAATCAGTGTTATCGTACCAGTCTATAATGTAGCACCTTATCTAGAACTAGCCTTGGATAGTATAAGATATCAGTCTTATCAAAATTTAGAGATTATTTTAATTAATGATGGTTCAACGGATGATTCAGAAAGTATCTGTAAAGATATTGCATCTCAAGATGAAAGATTTAGATGCATTTATCAAGAGAATGCAGGAGCATCAGTTGCACGTAATAGGGGACTTGATCTAGCAAATGGAGAATATATTATCTTTGTAGATTCAGACGATTGGTTAGAAAGAAATGCTATCGAGTTTCTTTATCAGAATCTTATAAAGTATGATACAGACATAGCATCGGGAAACTATAATATGTATCATGATGTGAATCAACAATTTCATATTAAGGTTTTTGATGGCGATTATAGTGAAACACTCTATGATAACAGAGAAGATATTGTTAAACAGATAGCTGAACAAGAAATGAGAGATATGGCTTGGTCAGGCCCTGTTATGAAACTTTTTAAAAGAGAGTTATTTGATGGACTACGTTTTCCTGTTGGAAAAAGTGTTGAGGATACTTTTATTATGTATAAGGTCTTTATCAAGGCTAAAAGAGTTATACATATAGAAAAGGCAATCTACTGGTATCGTATTGGTCAGGAAAGTAGTTTAAATAGTCTTTGGAGTGAGAAAAGAGTTATCGACGAAATGATGGCCTGGGATGAAAGGCTAGCTCTTATAGGTATGTTAGGATATGATATATCAGGTCATAGTTTTTTGTATCATTGTAGAGCGACTCGTGCGCTTGAAAAATTAGAAGAGGCAGGTTTACAGAAGAGTGAAACCTATCGAAGAGTAAAAGAGAAACTCTACATCCTTTCAAGAGAATGGGAAAAGTAAAAAATGTTTGTAATTGCAAAGAAAACAGATGAAAAAGTACCGAAAATTAAGGAAATTTTTCAGAAATTAGAGAAGCCGTTAACCGTATTCTATGTTGATTGTTTTGATAATCTAGATCGTCTTGAACAAGGGGAGTTAACAGCGCTGACATACTTTCTAATGAAAGAAGAGGGGCAACCTCTCTTTTTTAACAATTTACCTCTGCCCCCTTACTGGGAGATAACGACAGATGGTTTAGAAGGATATGTATATGATCAAGGTAAAAAGAAAGCGGGAATCCAGTTTCGTCAACCACAATCAGAACGTACTGTTGCGAGAGTCTACTGGTATGATGAAGAAGAAAAATGTATCTGGATAGACTATTACAGCGCTTATGGTTGGAAAGTTTGTCGTGAGTTTTTAGATGAAGAAGAAAAGAGTGTACTGAGAACTATTTACAACTCAGAAGGGAGAGAACTTCTGGTAGAATGGTTACAACAAGATAAAATAGCTTACTTTGATTCGCAGAAGAATCCAACTATCTATCCGAATCGTCATTCTTTTCTCCTTAAAGTATTAGAAGAGATAGTGGAGAGAGAAGATGCTTTAATTTTGGGAGAAGAGATTCTCTCGCTTCTTCCCTCAAGCAAGAAAGACAATTACTACTATTTGGCAGATGATATAACAGAGGCTGATAAGATTGCAGACCGAGTGAATCAGGTTCTAGTAATGTCTCCCAGAGTTTCTGATGCTTCTCCTTACACTCATTTATATGGGTTTGCCCTAGAGAAACCAGTTCCAGTTAGACCACAAGCTATAATTGTTACGAATTCTGAATGGATAGAAGGTTTAGAACAATTATTGATTCAGTTCCCAGAGATTGATTTCCATGTAGGAGCAGTAACTGAGATGGGGAGTCGTATTACTAATTTATCTATTTACCCTAATATCCATATCTATCCTGGGATGACTTATCAACTTTTTCAAGAATTACTTGATAGAAGCAGTTTTTACTTCGATATTCAGTATGATATTGAAATTTTTGCCTCTTCTTTACGTGCAGTAGAAAAAGGTGTATTACTTTATACATTGAATCATCTAACTCATCACGAAGAATATAAACAATTAGAAACTTGCTACGATACAATAGAGTCCCTCATTCAAAATGTACGCCAAGTTTTAGAAAATCCTGATAAGTATCATCAACTATCTAGAAATCAAACTCAAATATTAGGAGTAGCTAGTATAGAAGATTATCGTAGTTTATTTGACAGATGGGAGAGAAAAAATGACGGTTTATAATTTTAATCTACTCTTAGGCTTTGAAGCAAATGGTGTAGATGTTGCCCAAGCCCATCGTTTGCAATTGTTTCGTAGTTTAGGTTTAGACACTCGTTTTGTTTTTACTCAGTGGCCTAATTCTGATCAGTTAGATTATTTTTTATCAAAGGGCTATGATTATGAAGAACTGTTATTTGCCCAACTGCTTTTTACGGATCAACAAAGTGCAGCACCAACTCTTTCTCCACATGAACTAGAGGAGCAGCTAGGTTTAAAAACTTCGCAAATCATTCATGAAACACCTTCAGGAAGAACTTATCAGTTGAACGAAGGAGAGCTACTTGTTTTCGTATATGACAAGAAAGACTTCTCTAAAGTGCAGTTTATTGAATATTTTTCAGGGGGATATTTACTCAAAAGAGAAACCTATGCCTCAACAAAATTAGTAACAGATTATTTCATTTTGAATTATCAAAATGGTCACGTTTTAGCTGAGTTAGGAAGACGAGTCTATCACAATTTAGATGGAAGTGTCGGACTAGAAGAAATTTTAGTCAATGGGAAACAGCGTTATTTGCTTCAGAATGAAAAATTAATAACACATGCAGAATTGATGGAAAGCTTTGTTAAAAAACTTCAATTGAAGGCAAATGATATTGTGATTATGGATAGAGCTTCAAATATGGATTTTGCGCGTCCTTTATTGGAGCAAGAGTCAGGAGCTCGGTTGGGATTGGTATTCCATTCGGAACATACTTTTGGAAATCAACCTTTTAGCTATGAATATTACTACCCTGTAAAATATGCTCATCGTTTTGATTTTATGATTGTTTCGACTGACCTACAGGCAAAAGTTTTGAAAGAATCTTTTGAGAAAGAGGGAAAGGAAGCTCCTAGGATTTATGTGATTCCTGTAGGGAGCCTGAAACAGTTACACTATTCTGAGCAAGATAGAAAAACTACCAAAGTGATGACGGCGTCTCGATTGATATATTCTAAGCGTGTAGATTTAGCAATTCGGGCAGTCGCATTGGCTCATGAAAAAGGTGGAGATATTGAATTTTCTATTTTTGGACGTGGCATAGAGTATGACAGCTTGGAAAATCTTATCCAAGAATTAGGGGCACAGGAGTATGTTCATTTAATGGGCTATGCAGATTTGACAGCTCAATATTTGAATCATAGCATTTATCTGACAACTTCTTTATCCGAAACATTTGGTTTAACCTTGATGGAAGCGACTGGAGCAGGATTAGCTATGGTTGGTTTTGACTTGAGATATGGAAATCCATCCTTTATAAAAGATGGTTTTAATGGTTATCTAGTTTCTTTTGAGGATAAAAGTGATCAAGAAAGAGTAGAGGAAATTGCTCAAATTCTTTTGAAACTAACTTCACAAGACTTATCTAGCTATCAAGAAGCTTCTTATCGTCTAGCAAGCTCGTATTTAGAAGAAAATATTCTAGATTTGTGGAGAGAATTTTTTAGCAATGAGTCATCAATTTCTTTTCAAGAATAAAAAGGAGATGGAATCGTGACAGAATTAATAAGTGTAATTGTACCTATTTATAACGTTGAAAAATATTTAAGAACATGTTTGAATAGTTTGCTTGAACAAACTTATGAAAATTTTGAAGTATTAATGATTAATGATGGTTCTACGGATGGGTCTGCGGCTATTTGTCAGGAGTATGCGGAGAGAGATAGTCGGTTTGTATATTTCGAAAAGGAAAACGGTGGGTTAGCTTCTGCTAGAAATTTTGGAATAGATTACTGCAAAGGAGTGTATATTTCTTTTATAGACTCTGATGACTGGGTTGTCGAAACCTATCTCTTAGATTTATATAATGCTATTGTGAAATCAAAATCGGATATTTCTATATCTCATCACATCGGCTACAAAGATGATACAGGTGGTTATTATATATATATATATATGAGTATTTTGAAAAAGAGTATGACTCTAGCCAATTTATATCAGAATTACCTACTTTGGAACTACAAAGTATCGTATATCATACTAGTTGGGGTAAATTATTCAGAAAAAATTTATTTGATAATGTCAGGTTTGCAGAAGGTAAACTAATAGAAGATACTAGGATAGGTTTTAAACTATTTTTGGAAGCCACTAAGATTATTTATATAAATAAAGGATTGTATGTTTACCGTGAGAGAGAGGGCTCTATAATTAAAACGATATCGGAAAAACAACTAGAAGATGCACTAGATGCCTTAGTGGAGAGAATTTGCATACTTACTATTAGAGGATTGTATTCAGATTCCTTTAAAGAAAATTTGTTATGGTATTTGAAAAATAAAAAAATGCAAGCTTTAGAATCTGGGTTGGAAAATTCAGAAATTTATAGAAGATATCAAGAAATGATATATTTAATTGAATCATAGATTCAGAGTTAATTTTTCAGGTATCAACTTGTTAAATTGAATTAATAAGTTGATGAGTCCGCCAAAAATTTTAACAGCTCTTTATTATAGAAATACTGTGAAATAAAAAGTAAAATAGAGATATGAATTATGAATCTAGTCAAGTTCTATCTGATAACTATTTTAAACGTCTAGTTGGAATGAAAAGAAGCACTTTTGAAGAAATGGTAAAGATTATAAGAAAAGCTTACCAAACGAAATACTCTAAGGGTTGTCGAAAATCAAAGATGACCTTAGAGGGTATATAATATAATTTATATTTGAGCGAGGATAATAAATGACACAAGATCTGATTAGTGTAATTGTTCCGATTTATAATGTTGAGGACTATATACGACAATGTTTTGATAGTTTACTTAATCAAACCTATCAAAATTTTGAAGTTTTGATGATTAATGATGGTTCTCCGGATAATTCGGGTTCTATTTGTCAGGAGTATGCGGATAGAGACTCTCGTTTTCGTTATTTTGAAAAGGAGAATGGTGGCGTTTCCTCAGCGCGTAATTTAGGAATCGAACGTTCGGGGGGGGCGTACATTACCTTCGTAGATCCGGACGATTGGTTAGATGTGACTTATTTAGAAATTCTTTACACCAATTTAAAAAAATATGATGCCGATGTTTCTGTTTCTACTTATAAACGATTTGATATGGATAAAAATTGCTGGTATTTTCATGCTTATAATAGAAGCAATTCTATTGAAATATATACGAATAAAGAACTTCTAGAAAGCCTACCTTTTCTTGCTACTATTGATTACTCGTTCTTCTTCTCGTTTGTAAAATTAGTAGATAAAAAATTATTAGCCTCTATTCGTTTCAATGAAAATACGATGTTAGCAGAGGACATGGAATTCTGGTATAAAGTATATCTTAAAGTGAATAAGGTGGTATTTGTGAATAGAGATACTTATACTTATAGAATACATAGTACGTCAGCTGCAAATAATTTAACTATTGAAAAACTTAAAAGTAGTATGCAACATCGTTTAGCTTTCATGGCTATCCTTGCTGCTCGAGGAATAAATATAGAGTCTTATGTTCAAGATTATATAGGACATTTATATGATGTAATGGCAGTTATTGAGAATCAAGGTTTAGAAGCAGATGAAACTTTAAGGTGGATTAGGGAGATGATGTATCTTTTGACTTTCAAGAATGAAGAATAATGCCTAAATAGTTTATATCTCAACCAATCATGCTAGTCCTAATTATCAAAATTCCCATGATAGTGAGTTTGATTAATTAAATAATACACTTTATAAATTTTATATAGAAAAATGATGTCTTTTTAAATTACTAGTCTAGTAAATAGGCTGTTTTATTGGTCAATTTGAGAAAGATATTCCCAGTATTTTAAGACAAATTTCAGAAGTTATGAGCAGATTTTTTCTGCTTTTTTTGATATAATTATTATATTTGAGAATTATTTTAAATTTTCTCTTCTCTTCTATTTAACTCTTGTTTTAGATAAAGTATTTAGTTTTAAAACAGTGTTTGCTGATAATAAATATTCAAAAAATATAAGACAAACAACTTGGTCTCTAACGGTCATTTTCTGCTTTTGTAGATAGTTAGACAAGGTCACCTCTACTTACATCAGGATTAAACCAATTCATTAGAGGGGTAAATAGTAACATTGTAATCAGGTGTAGAAAGGGTCACTTATGAAAAATATAGTTTCATCCATCATTTTAAAAAAACTGAGTATTAGTTTTTTTCTATTATTTATATATGTATTGGGTAGTAGAATTAGTTTACCTTTTGTTGATTTGAATAGTAGAGATTTTCTAGGGGGAACGACTGCTTATTTAGCATTCTCAACCGCTCTTACAGGTGGGAATTTAAGAAGCTTATCTCTTTTTTCTATTGGTCTTTCACCTTGGATGTCTGCTATGATTTTGTGGAAGATGTTTTCTTTTTTTAAAGGGCTTACTGGAGGTGGAAAAGAATTACAAGATAGGCGACAGATGTACTTAACCTTACTGATTGCTCTCATACAGTCAGCAGCTGTAGTTCTAAGTTTACCTGTCCAATCAAGTTATTCAACTGTACTGGTTTATATCTTAAATATCAGCCTCTTATGTGCAGGTAGTTTTTTCTTGGTCTGGTTGTCGGATATTAATGCTAGTAATGGTGTTGGAGGATCAATGTTAATTATGCTGACCTCCATGATCATCAATATGCCACAAGATGTAATAAATTCAATTCAAATATTATCAATCCCCAAAGAGGTAGTTGTTTTGATGCTTTTAATTGCACTTGTTTTTACCTACATAAATGTCATTTTATATCGTGCTCGTTACCGTGTAGCGGTAAATAAAATTGGTTTACATAGTCGCTTTAAACGCTATTCTTATTTTGAAATGTCCTTGACACCTGCGGGAGGGATGCCCTATATGTATGTCATGACCTTTATGACCCTGCCAATTTATATTTTAATGTTACTTAAAATGTTTGATTCTGGTAATCCGCTTTATACAACATTAATAGGGGAATTTACAATGGGAAAACCTTTGTGGATTTATACCTATCTTTTCATCTTATTTGCTTTCAACTTTTTATTTGCTTTTGTTAATATGAGTGGAGAGCAGATAGCTGATTCTATGAAAAAATCAGGTGAGTATATTTATGGGATTTACCCAGGGGAAGAGACAAGTCGGTTTATCAATAAATTAATTTTTCGATTTGCCTTTATCGGAGCTGTGTATAGTATTGTGATTGCAGGGCTACCTATGCTTTTTGTTTTATATGATGAGCGTTTTTTACGATTGACAATGATTCCAGGGCTTTTATTTATGCTACTTGGGATGATTTTCATGGTAAGAGAAGAATTGATAGCTCTGAGACTGAATGAAACTTATAAACCACTAATTTAGGAGGATAGCATGTATTATTTTATTCCAGCCTGGTATGGCTCAGGGCGACAGTGGCATGCGGATATTACACCGTGGTATCGTAGCTTCTTTAAACTAGAATTTGACGATACTTTTAATCAAATTCGTTTATTCCAGCGACAAGAAATCACCTCTTACCTAATGATATTAGCTTATCAACCTCATCTACGTTATTTTTTACATCGCCATGGTGTCTTAGAAGCATCTGTTTATTCTGTATTTGATGACATGCAAGATTTGCATGATGCACATGTCCAAGTGTTGAATATGTGGGATATTGAATGGGATAGAGAGTGTGAATTTCTATATAGTCCATTTGCAATTACTGTTTACAAACAAGGTAAACGGTATGCTCAAGTAGAACAGGGCGAGGAAGGTTTTATAAGTGATATACAATATTTTCATGAAAATGGTCAATTACTTGAACATTATATAATGGATGATCGTGGCTTTGTGTCGAGTGTGATTTATTTTAAAGATGGGGCTCCATCTTATCAGGAATATTTGAATTTGAATGGAATTTGGCAATTTAGAGAGTATCTGCAGGAAGATGGTAGAGTTGAAATAAATCCTATTTTTTCCTATCAATATAAAAATATAAGCTATAAAAATATAGGGGAATTGATTGCGGAATTCTTTGAAAGAAGACTCTTGCAACAATATAAGGAGGATGATATTTATATCCTACCTTCTCACGACAAACATAATGAATTTGTTTTATCACGTTTACCAGAGAATAGTACTAAAATTTTGAGTCTTTTCATTGGTCGTAACCCTCAAGAAAGTTTAAGCGAATTGAGTATGATTTGTGAAAAGGTTGATTTAGTTTTAGTAGATAGAGAGGATAGCCTTCAACAGTTACAGAGTCTCTATCCTGAAAAAGTCGCTAAATTTAAACATCTGTCTCCTTTTGATACTCGTTTAAGACTTGGAAGAAGTCAAAGAAAGAAAGAATCAATTATTTATTACCATCTTAATTTTGAAGAGGGACTTGATGAAGAAGGGATTTATAAAGTTCTATCATTTATTGCTAAGACAGACGATACAGAATTAGTTTTTGGTACTTTTGCTGCAAATCAGGAACAGATGAAGCAAGTTGAAGAGATGGTACAAGATATGATTTCCCAACGTATCCAGGTAGCTAATTTTGAAAAAGAATCAGATTATGGAGAAGCTGAGAATCCATTAGAAGAAAATGAGAATCAGAATTTACGCTACCAATTTATAAATATGTATGATGAGTCGGACTTGATTAAAAATTTAGAATATGTACGTTTGCTTATTGACCTTAGCCTTCAGCCTCATCTTTATACACAGATAGCTGCCATAAGTGCAGGGATTCCTCAAATCAATAGAGTCAAGACCGTTTATGTAGAACATTTAAAGAATGGCTATCTTCTTTCGGAAGTATCAGAACTTCACAAGGCTATGTCCCATTATTTAGATACACTCAAGGAATGGAATCAGTCGCTAATTTATACAATTGACAAAATTAAAGAGCATACAGGAAAACGTTTCTTAGAAAAATTGCATCATTGGATTGGAGAAGTAACAAATGGTGAGGGAACTTAAAATTTTACAAATTGGAATTGATAATTGGAAACACCATTATGATATTCCTGAAAACATGGATTGGTACTATTTTTGTCCAGATTCACCTCTTGCTATTCGCAAAATGATGGAGATAGATAAGATTTCAAGTTTTCATGCTGTTTTGATAGAAGATGGGTGTTATCTAAGTGATTTGTTGCCTTTTTCGAAAAAATTAGATCCTTATACAGTTTTTTATCCTCAGGATTTTCAGTCAAGTGATTCTGCTGTTTTAGATTTACTGAAAAAACGTTGTGCAAGAGCTATTGATTTCTCCGAACCAGAAAAATTGCTAAAAGATTTATCGACTTCTCTATTTGGAGGAGGATATGGCGATAAAATGAAACCTTCTACAATACAGGTTCACCATTCGTTTCAAGGAAGTGTCTCTTATCAAGGACATGAATATGTAGAATTAGAGGGAGATTTTGGTGAGGAGTTTTCTCAGCTAGCATATTGGAGTTATAATATTGCTGTAACACGCAGCCTACCAATTGAATTATGGCTTGAATATGAAAAAAGTTCAGGAGTTGAGTTTAGATTTCGTGTCAAAAAGATTTTTGAAGGATCAATTGCTGATATTACAGAGGACCTTGTTTTTGAAGAGTCGGATTTGGCTTCTACTATTCTGATTGAGCAAACATATAATGCCTATTTGGCACTTTCTATTGAAGCCAGAGGACAGGGGAAACTGAAAATAGGGAATCTTCATCAGCGTTGGAGTAGAAAACAATTCGGTAAATTCGTTTTAGGCGGAAATACTCTTCATGATAACAAAAGAGATGAAATTAATTATTTCTTTCATCCAGGAGATTTCAAACCGCCTTTAGCTATTTATTTTTCAGGATATCGACCTGCGGAAGGCTTTGAAGGTTACTGGATGATGAAAAATCTGGGCTGTCCTTTTCTTCTGTTTTCAGACCCTCGTATAGAAGGTGGAGCTTTTTATATAGGAAGTGAAGAGTTAGAAAGTAAGGTTAGAAAAACCATCCAGTATTACCTGGATTATTTAGGTCTAACCTCTAGTGATTTAATTTTATCGGGACTTTCTATGGGGACCTTTCCAGCGCTTTATTATGGATCTTTTTTTGAGCCATATGCCGTTGTTGTTGGGAAACCTTTGACGAATATTGGAACGATTGCAAGACGTGGTCGCTTGGATGCACCGGGAGTGTTTAATACAGGATTTGATATCTTAAGACATCAAACAGGTGGAGTGGATTCTAGACATATGATTGAATTGGATCAATATTTTTGGAAATCCTTCAAAAAAGCAGATTTTTCGAATACGACCTTTGGTCTATCCTATATGAAGGATGAAGATATGGATCCTCAGGCATATGAAGAGTTGGTAGAATATTTATGTAAAACAGGTGCTAAGATACTTTCCAGAGGCACAGCTGGTCGACATAATGATGATACTGGGGAGAATGTTGCCTGGTTTTTGCATTTCTATCATATGGTTTTGAAAACAGGATTTGGACGAGGTGAGGTATGATTATCAGACAAAGACCAGATATCAAATGGGGAGACAGACTAAATATGTATATTTACGGTACGAAGGTGACCTATCATTCTGACTCTCATGTAAGTATATATAATCCATTAGTTCCCTCAGGGACTAAAATTCAAGGTTGGGTTTCGCATACGAATTATCAAGCAGCTCGAAAACAGCCAAGCCTTCCATTATTGAAACGAAAACAAGAATACCAAATGATAATGAAATTTGACTGTCTACCTAAAAAAGGAGTGTACACATCGATTACATTTTTTGATCGATATGGTGATGTGATTGAAGAAAAAATTGAAAAAGATAAAAGATTTACGTTTATTTACCCGGAAGAAGCCCACACCTATCAAGTCCATCTTTTAAGTGCTGGCTTTGAAACTTTGGATTTTTATTCTTTTTCTATTGAGGAGATGAATCGTGATTAGAGAGGTTTATCAGAGTTTTCAACTTAGAAAAGTTAAAAAAATTCTAAAAAAAATCAATGCACTAAAGAGGAAGATGGAATCTTTGTCGGATCGAGAATTGGCTGCAAAAACAGTGGAGTTTCGCCAACGTCTGGCTAAAGGAGAAACTTTGGATGATCTCTTGGTAGAGGCTTTTGCGGTTGTTCGTGAAGCGGATAGACGTGTATTGGGCATGTTCCCTTATGACGTCCAAGTCATGGGAGGAATCGTTATCCATGAGGGGAACGTTGCTGAGATGAATACTGGAGAAGGGAAAACTTTGACAGCAACGATGCCTGTTTACCTCAACGCTTTAACAGGAAAAGGGACAATGGTTATTACCCCAAATGCCTATCTTGCTAAGCGAGATGCTGAGGAGATGGGAGTAGTTTACCGTTTTCTAGGCTTAACAATAGGAGTTCCTTTTGTAGAGAGTGGTGAAGAATTGTCTGTTGAGGAAAAGAGGGAGATGTATGACTCTGATATTGTGTATACAACAAATGCTAACTTAGGTTTTGATTATTTAAATGATAATTTAGCATCAAACGAGGAAGGTAAATTTTTACGTCCTTTTGATTATGCAATTATTGATGAGATAGATGATATTTTATTAGACAGTGCCCAAACTCCTTTAATTATCGCTGGAGCTCCCAGAGTTCAGTCTAATCATTATGGTATTGTTAATACTCTTATGACCACACTAGTAGAAGGTAAGGATTTTATTTTCAAAGAGGAGAAGGGGGAAGTTTGGTTAACGAAACAGGGAGCTAAGGAAGCGGAAAGTTTCTTTGGAATTGATCATCTATATAATGAAAAAAATGCAGTCTTTGCTCGTCATATAGCATATGCAATGAGGGCTCATAAGCTTTATACAAAAGATAAAGATTATGTTATTAGAGACAATGAGATGCTTCTTGTAGATAAAGGTTCTGGACGTTTATTAGAACAAACTAAACTGCAGGGAGGGCTTCATCAGGCGATTGAGGCTAAAGAACAAGTCAAACTATCTCCGGAAACAAGAGCCATGGCTTCCATAACCTATCAGAGCCTCTTTAAGATGTTCAATAAGCTGTCTGGTATGACAGGGACAGGGAAGGTTGCAGAAAAAGAATTTCGAGAGACTTATAATATGGCTGTTGTACGGATTCCTACCAATCGTCCTAAACAACGAATTGACTATCCGGATAATCTATATGTGACATTACCTGAAAAGGTATATGCTTCTTTGGAGTATATCAAAGAATACCATGCTAAGGGAAATCCTTTATTGGTCTTTGTTGGTTCTGTGGAGATGTCTCATTTATACTCATCGCTTTTGTTACGAGAAGGAATTGCCCATAATGTGCTGAATGCTCACAATGTGGCGCGAGAGGCTCAGATTATCTCTGAGTCAGGTCAGATGGGGGCTGTGACAGTGGCTACTTCCATGGCAGGACGGGGGACGGATATCAAACTCGGTAAGGGAGTTGCAGAGCTTGGGGGCTTGATTGTCATAGGAACGGAACGAATGGAAAGTCAGCGGATCGACCTACAAATTCGTGGACGTTCTGGTCGTCAGGGAGATCCTGGTATGAGTAAGTTTTTCGTATCCTTAGAAGACGATGTTATCAAAAAATTTGGCCCATCTTGGGTTCATAAAAAGTATAAAGATTATCAAGTTCAAGATATGACTCAACCGGAAGTGTTGAAAGGTCGTAAATACCGGAAGTTAGTCGAAAAAGCTCAGCATGCTAGTGATAGTGCTGGACGTTCAGCACGTCGTCAGACTCTGGAGTATGCTGAGAGTATGAATATCCAACGGGATATCGTCTATAAAGAGAGAAATCGTCTAATAGATGGTTCTCGTGCTTTAGAAGATGTGGTGGAGGAAATCATTGCTAGTTACATAGATCAAGTGACCTCTTCAAATTATGAAAGTCGAGAGTTGCTTTTCCACTTTATCGTGACCAATATTAGTTTCCATATTAAAGAGGTTCCAGATTATATAGATGTGACTGACAAAATTGCTGTTCATAGCTTTATGAAGCAGGTGATTGATAGAGAACTTTCTGAAAAGAAAGAATTGCTTGAGCAACATGGCTTGTATGAACAATTTTTACGCCTTTCTTTACTCAAGGCTATTGATGACAACTGGGTAGAGCAGGTAGACTATCTACAACAGTTATCTATGGCTATCGGTGGTCAATCTGCTAGTCAGAAAAATCCGATTGTAGAATACTATCAAGAAGCCTACGCGGGCTTTGAAGCTATGAAAGAACAAATCCGTGCGGATATGGTACGGAATCTCCTGATGGGGCTGGTTGAGGTCACTCCAAAAGGTGAAATCGTGACTCATTTCCCATAAGAGGAGAATATATGACAATTTATAATATAAATTTAGGCATTGGCTGGGCTAGTAGCGGTGTTGAATACGCCCAAGCCTATCGTGCTGGTGTTTTTCGGAAATTAAATCTGTCCTCTAAGTTTATCTTTACAGATATGATTTTAGCCGATAATATTCAGCACTTAACCGCCAATATTGGTTTTGATGATGATCAAGTGATCTGGCTTTATAATCATTTTACAGATATCAAAATTGCACCGACAAGTGTGACAGTGGATGATGTCTTGACTTATTTTGGTGGTGTCGAAAGTCGTAGAGAAAAGAATGGGAAGGTCTTGCGTGTCTTCTTTTCTGACCAAGATAAGTTTGTAACCTGTTATTTGGTGGATGAGAACAAGGACTTGGTTCAACATGCCGAGTATGTCTTTCAAGGAAAACTGATTCGTAAGGATTACTTTTCTTATACTCGTTACTGCACTGAATACTTTGCTCCCAAGGACAATGTTGCAGTATTATATCAGCGAACCTTTTACAATGAAGACGGGACTCCAGTCTATGATATCTTGATGAATCAAGGGAAGGAAGAAGTTTACCGTTTCAAGGATAAGATTTTCTATGGAAAGCAAGCCTTTATGCGTGCCTTTATGAAATCCTTGAATTTGAACAAGTCTGATTTGGTCATTCTCGATAGGGAGACAGGTATTGGACAGGTTGTTTTTGAGGAAGCACAAGCAGCGCATTTAGCGGTAGTTGTTCATGCGGAGCATTATAGTGAAAATGCTACAAATGAGGACTATATCCTTTGGAACAACTACTATGACTATCAGTTTACCAATGCGGATAAGGTTGATTTCTTTATCGTATCAACTGACAGACAAAATGAAGTGTTGCAGGAGCAATTTGCAAAATACACCCAGCATCAACCAAAGATTGTTACCATTCCTGTAGGCAGCATCGATGCTTTAACTGAGTCAAGTCAGGGACGTAAGCCATTTTCATTGATTACGGCTTCACGTCTTGCCAAAGA
The DNA here is from genome assembly GCF_013277455.1 of Streptococcus sp. 5346. Taxonomy (GTDB): domain Bacteria; phylum Bacillota; class Bacilli; order Lactobacillales; family Streptococcaceae; genus Streptococcus. The sequence continues at coordinate 151,013 of NZ_VMMY01000004.1, read as the reverse complement.
AAAACACATTGACTGGTTGGTCAAGGCAGTCATTGAGGCTCATAAGGAAATACCTGAATTAACCTTTGATATTTATGGTAGTGGTGGAGAAGATTCTCCTCTTCGAGACATTATTGCAACTCATAAGGCTGGGGACTATATCCAACTCAAGGGGCATGCGGAACTTTCGCAGATTTATAGCCAGTATGAGGTCTACTTGACGGCTTCTACCAGCGAAGGCTTTGGTTTGACTTTGATGGAAGCAGTTGGTTCAGGTCTCCCCCTAATCGGTTTTGATGTGCCTTATGGTAATCAGACCTTTATAGAAGATGGGAAAAATGGTTATTTAATTCCAAGTTCATCTGACCATGTAGAAGACCAAATCAAGCAAGCTTACGCAGCTAAGATTTGCCAACTGTATCAAGAAAATCGTTTGGCGGATATGCGTGCCCATTCTTACCAAATTGCAGAAGGTTTCTTAACCGAAGAAATGTTAGAAAAGTGGAAAAAAACAGTAGAGGAGGTACTCCATGATTGAACTTTATGATCGATATAGTCAGGAAAGTCGAGATTTACATGAAAGTCTAGTAGCTACTGGTCTTTCCCAACTTGGAGTAGTCATCGATGCAGATGGTTTTCTGCCTGATGGTCTGGTTTCTCCTTTTACCTATTATCTAGGATATGAAAAGGGAAAACCTCTCTATTTCAACCAAGTTCCTGTTCCAGCTTTTTGGGAGATTTTAGGAGATAATCAGTCTGCTCGTATTGAAGACGTGACGCAGGAGAGGGCTGCTATTCATTATGCAGATGGTTTACAGGCTCGCCTAGTCAAGCAGGTGGACTGGAAAGATTTAGAAGGAAGAGTACGCCAGATTGACCATTACAATCGCTTTGGTGCTTGCTTTGCTACAACGACTTATAGCGCAGATAGTGAGCCGATTATGACAGTTTACCAAGATGTCAATGATCAACAAGTTTTACTTGAAAACCATGTGACGGGAGATATATTATTGACTTTGCCTGGTCAATCCATGCGTTACTTTGCAAATAAGGTTGAATTTATCACCTTCTTTTTGCAAGATTTGGAAATAGATACAAGTCAGCTTATCTTTAATACCTTAGCGACTCCTTTCTTGGTTTCCTTCCATCATCCAGATAAATCTGGCTCAGATGTTTTGGTTTGGCAGGAACCTCTCTATGATGCTATTCCGGGCAATATGCAGTTGATTTTGGAAAGTGATAATGTGCGTACTAAGAAGATCATCATTCCAAATAAGGCGACTTATGAGCGCGCTTTAGAATTGACTGACGAGAAATACCATGATCAGTTTGTGCACTTGGGTTACCATTACCAGTTCAAACGTGATAATTTCCTAAGACGAGATGCCTTAATCTTGACTAATTCCGATCAGATTGAGCAAGTAGAAGCGATCGTAGAAGCCTTGCCTGATGTCACTTTCCGTATCGCAGCGGTGACAGAGATGTCTTCTAAGCTCTTAGATATGCTTCGCTATCCTAATGTGGTCCTTTATCAGAACGCTAGTCCGCAGAAGATTCAGGAACTTTATCAACTATCGGATATTTACTTGGATATCAACTATAGCAATGAGTTATTGCAGGCAGTTCGTCAGGCCTTTGAGCATAATGTGTTGATTCTTGGATTTAATCAGACGGTGCACAATAGATTTTATATCGCTCCAGAACATCTATTTGAAAGTAGTGAAGTTTCTGCTTTGGTTGAGACCATTAAATTGGCCCTTTCAGATGTTGAACAAATGAATCAGGCACTTGGCAAACAAGGCCAACATGCCAACTATGTTGACTTGGTACGATATCAGGAAACCATGCAAACTGTTTTAGGAGGCTAATATGTCAGAGGAAGATTTATTTTACAAAGACGTTGAAGGTCGCATGGAAGAGTTGAAACAAAAACCCATCAAGAAAGAAAAAGAAACCCGAGGGGAAAAGATTAGTAAAACTTTTTCACTCTTACTGGGTTTAATGATTCTGATTGGTTTGCTCTTTACTTTGTTGGGAATTTTGAGGTAGGCCTATGATTGAAATACTAATTGTTTTAGCTATTGTCCTCTCTCTTGCTTTGATTGTATTGGTAACCATACAACCTCGTCAAAATCAATTATTTTCCATGGATGCGACTAGTAATATTGGTAAGCCGAGCTACTGGCAGAGTAACACCTTGGTAAAGGTGCTCACTTTATTAGTGAGTTTGGCCCTATTTGTCCTATTACTAACCTTTATGGTGCTAACTTACAAATAAAAGAAAACTTCAGATATTCACTTTTTGTGATTGGTCTGAAGTTTTCTTTTTTATACTCAATGAAAATCAAAGAGCAAACTAGGAAGCTAGCCGCAGGCTGCTCAAAACACCGTTTTGAGGTCGTGGATAGAACTGACGAAGCCAGCTCAAAACACTGTTTTGAGGTCGTGGATAGAACTGACGAAGTCAGTAACATATATACGGCAAGGTGAAGCTGACGTAGTTTGAAGAGTATTACTGTCCATATTTTTGGTAAAAATCAACTTTTACTTGGATGAAGGTTTTGGCTTCACGTAGGAGTTGGAGGAGTGTGGCGCGGGTTTCAAATTCTTCTCTTGTCTTGGGCAGACTGCGGTTGCGAAAGACTTCTAGATAGCGTTCGATTTCATCTAGTAAATCAGAAGCAGGATTGGTCTGGCTCAGTTGGCCACCAATTTTTGAAAAGAGTTGGGCTAAAATCAGGCTTTCACTGGCAGCTAGGTGGCAGGTGTTGATTTGCTGGGCCATGTTTCTCAGGATACGACTTTGGCGTTGTCTCATTTCAAAGTAGTGGATATGGTAATCGGTCTGATGAAAGATGTGGTCAGAGTGATCCAAATAGACCAGTCTGAGGGCTTCTTCCAAAAGCGTGTCTAATTCTTCTACCAGCTGTGCTCGGTTGCGTCCATCCCCTCTGGATAAATAGTATTTGAAGCGCTGGAGGATATCTTTTAACTTTTCTTCCACCAGCGTGTGGTAGTGCTGGATTTCCTCTTCTCGTGAAGGCATGTAGAGATTGACTAGTAAAGCAAATCCTGTACCGATTGTAAAGAGAAGGAATTCATTGACTAGAAGGTCTGGGGAGGTTGATTCTTGAACCAAGAGGTGACTAACCAAGACGCTACTTGGTGTGATGCCAATTTCCCAGCCCATCTTGTAGGCTAGAGGCACATAGAAGGCAAGATAGAGGCCAAGGCTCCAGATATGAAATCCGCTCAAGTGAAAAGCTAGAACACCGATAACCAAAGCTAGAAGCATGGAAAAGAGGCGATTGCGGGCCAGTTTTAAGGTACTTCTACGGGTGTCGGATAGGCTCAAGAGGGCGATAATTCCAGCCGAAACTGCTGAGGAAAGATTGAGAAAATAAGCAAGAAAACAGGCAAGACAGGTGGCTAAGATGAGCTTGGTCGTACGTTGGCTGATAGACATAAGGATTTCCTAGTAAGTTAGAATAAAAGCGTAAAAGACAAGACCTGAGCAGGCTTGCCTTTATGAGTTATTTTTTACGGGCTGCTGCGTATTCGGCAACGGCGGTAAAGAGGACGTCTGTAGACGAGTTGAGGGCTGTTTCGCATGAGTCTTGGATGACCCCAATCACAAATCCAACCCCAACAACTTGCATGGCAATATCGTTAGAAATACCGAAAAGGCTACAAGCAACTGGGATAAGAAGGAGGGAACCTCCCGCAATACCAGAAGCACCGCAGGCTGAGATAGCTGCTACTACACTGAGGACAAAGGCTGTCGCAAAGTCAACAGGGATTCCAAGAGTGTTAACTGCAGCAAGGGTCAAAACGTTAATGGTAATCGCTGCCCCTGCCATGTTGATAGTAGAACCAAGTGGGATAGAAACAGAATAGGTATCTGGGTTTAGCCCAAGGTCATGGCAGAGTTTCATGTTGACAGGAATGTTAGCCGCAGAACTACGAGTGAAGAAGGCTGTCACACCACTGACACGGAGGCAGTTCCAAACTAGAGGGTAAGGATTGCGTCTCATAAAGAAGAAGGCAATCAAAGGGTTGACCACAAGGGCAACAAAAAGCATAGTCGTTACTAATAGAACCAATAAAATACCGTAGTTGGCAAGGCTTCCGATTCCCTTATCAGAAATAGTTTTGAAGACAAGGCCAAGGATTCCAAATGGAGCCAGGTTGATGATCCATTCGACAATTTTAGAAGTCACGTCAGCGATAGTTTTTAGTAATTCTTTACTATTTTTGCTGGCCTCTCTCATGGCAATCCCGAAAACAACTGCCCAAGATAGGATACCGATGTAGTTGGCAGTAATGAGGGCATTGACTGGATTGTCAACCAGTTTGAGCAAGAGGTTGCTGAGGACCTGTCCAATCCCATCTGGTGGTGCAATTTCAGTATTGGCACTATTTAGGGTAATTTCAACAGGTACGATGAAACTTGCTAGTACAGCGATAAGGGCAGCGGCAAAGGTTCCCACCAAGTAAAGGAAGATAACCGTTTTCATATTGCTATCTTGTCCCTTTTGATGTTGGGAAAGGGCATTGGCAACGAGGGCAAAGACCAGAATCGGTGCGATGGCTTTGAGGCCACCAACAAAGAGATCCCCTAGCAGGCCAATTCCTGAAATGTTAGGAAGTGTCAGTCCTAGGGTTCCTCCAATAAGCATGCCAATCAAAATTCGTTTGATTAGGCTTGCCTTATTCCAAGCATGAATAAATTTTTTCATAACAATCTCCTTTGTTGTGTAATGTTTATGATTATAGTATAAATATGAACTAAAATCAAGAATTTTCTGTCTATTTTTGAAATTATTTTTGAATATTTATGGAGAATGACACTTTATGAAAATATGGTATAATGAAATAAAGGAGTTTTATATGCAAAAATTTATTCAAGCTTATATTGAAAAGTTAGATGTGACAACCATTATCGAGAATATTCTCACCAAGGTCATTTCTCTTTTACTGCTTTTGATTGTATTTTATATTGCTAAAAAAATGCTTCATACCATGGTGCAGAGAATTGTCAAACCTTCTCTAAAAATGTCTCGTCATGATGTCGGGCGCCAAAAGACTATTTCGCGTTTACTAGAAAATGTGTTTAATTATACGCTATATTTCTTTTTACTCTACTGCATTTTGTCGATTTTAGGTTTGCCAGTTTCTAGTTTGCTTGCTGGAGCTGGTATTGCTGGGGTGGCGATTGGGATGGGAGCCCAAGGCTTTCTATCTGATGTCATCAATGGCTTTTTCATCCTCTTTGAACATCAACTGGATGTGGGAGATGAGGTCGTTCTGACAAATGGCCCCATTACTGTATCGGGCAAGGTGGTTAGTGTCGGTATTCGTACGACCCAGCTTCGTAGCGAGGAGCAAGCCCTTCACTTTGTCCCTAACCGAAATATCACGGTTGTTAGCAATTTCTCACGCACAGACTAGACCTGTTATTTTAAGTAATTTATGGTACAATAGAGGGAGTTTAATAAAGGAGAGAAGATGTTTTTAGAAAAACAGTTGGGTAATGGTTGTACCTGGATTAACCTAGATTTGGACAAGTTGAAAAAACTAGAGGACCTTTCTGAAATCTACGGTTTGGACAAGGAAACGATTGAATACGCACTGGATAGAAATGAACGCGCTCACATGGATTATCACCGTGAAAATGGGACTGTGACCTTTATCTACAATGTCTTGAACTTGAAAAAGGATAAGGCATACTATGAAGCTTTTCCCATGACCTTTATCGTGGAACATCGTCGCCTGATTACCATTAGTAATACCAAGAACGCCTATGTTATTGAACAGATGACCCGTTATCTGGAGAGTCATGACATGATTTCGATTTACAAGTTTCTCTTTGCCAGTCTGGAAATCATCAGCAATGCCTACTATCCTGTCATCGAGCAGATGGACAAGAGTAAGGACGAGGTCAATGGTCTCTTGCGTCAGCGAACAACTAAGAAAAATCTTTTTGCGCTGTCCGACTTGGAGACTGGTATGGTTTACCTCACTGCGGCTGCCAAGCAAAATCGCATGTTGCTGGAGCATATCCAAGGGCATGCCCTCTATCGCAGTTTTAACGAGATTGAGAGAGAACAGTTTGATGATGCCATGATTGAAGCTCATCAGCTGGTATCCATGACAGACTTGATTTCTCAAGTCCTTCAACAACTATCAGCATCTTACAACAACATCCTAAACAATAATCTGAATGATAATTTGACAACCTTGACCATCATTTCAGTCTTGCTAGCGGTTTTGGCAGTAGTGACAGGCTTTTTCGGAATGAATGTTCCCCTACCTTTAACAGATGAGCCCCATGCTTGGCTCTACATCAGTTTGGCTAGTTCTGGGTTGTGGATTGTCCTGTCGTTGTTGCTAAGGAAAATTGCGAAAAAAAGTTAAGAAAAGGAGCCAGAATGGCGATTGAAAATTACATGCCAGATTTTGCTGTGGAAGCAGTCTATGATCTGACAGTCCCAAGCCTGCAGGCGCAGGGAATCAAGGCTGTTTTGGTCGATTTGGATAATACCCTCATTGCTTGGAATAATCCTGACGGGACGCCAGAGATGAAGCGATGGCTACATGATCTTCGGGACGCGGGCATTCGCATCATCGTAGTCTCAAATAACACAAAAAAACGAGTTCAACGCGCAGTTGAGAAATTTGGGATTGATTACGTTTATTGGGCCTTGAAGCCCTTCACATTTGGGATCGACCGTGCCATGAAGGAATTTCACTATGAGAAAAGTGAAGTGGTCATGGTAGGCGACCAGCTCATGACAGATATACGAGCAGCCCACCGTGCAGGCATTCGCTCAATCTTGGTCAAGCCCTTGGTCCAACACGACTCGATCAAAACGCAGATTAACCGAGCTCGTGAGCGTCGTGTGATGCGAAAAATCACTGAAAAGTACGGACCGATTACATATAAAAAAGGAATTTAACTATGGAAGAAATTCTCTGTATTGGTTGTGGAGCAACCATTCAGACGACAGATAAGACTGGTCTAGGATTTACGCCCCAGTCAGCACTTGAAAAAGGTTTGGAGACAGGTGAAGTCTATTGCCAACGTTGTTTCCGTCTCCGTCATTACAATGAAATCACAGATGTCCAGTTGACGGACGATGATTTCCTCAAGCTCTTGCACGAGGTAGGAGACAGTGATGCCTTGGTAGTCAATGTCATTGACATTTTTGATTTTAATGGCTCTGTCATTCCAGGTTTGCCACGTTTCGTCTCGGGCAATGATGTCCTCTTGGTGGGAAATAAAAAAGATATCTTGCCCAAGTCAGTTAAACCGGGCAAGATTAGCCAGTGGCTCATGGAGCGTGCCCACGAAGAAGGACTTCGTCCAGTTGATGTCGTCCTAACCTCAGCACAAAATAAACATGCCATTAAGGAAGTCATTGACAAGATTGAACACTACCGTAAGGGCCGCGATGTCTATGTGGTCGGTGTAACCAACGTTGGAAAATCAACTCTTATCAATGCTATTATCCAAGAAATCACGGGTGACCAGAATGTCATCACGACTTCGCGCTTCCCAGGGACAACCTTGGACAAGATTGAGATTCCTCTTGACGACGGATCTTATATTTACGATACGCCGGGAATCATCCACTGTCACCAAATGGCTCATTACTTGACTGCCAAAAACCTCAAGTATGTCAGCCCCAAAAAGGAAATCAAGCCTAAGACCTATCAGCTCAATCCTGAACAAACCCTGTTTCTAGGCGGTCTAGGACGCTTTGACTTCATTGCGGGTGAAAAGCAAGGTTTCACAGCCTTCTTTGACAATGAACTCAAATTGCATCGTACCAAGCTAGAAGGAGCCAGTGCCTTTTACGACAAGCACCTGGGAACCCTTCTAACACCACCAAATAGCAAGGAAAAAGAAGATTTTCCTAAACTGGTTGAGCATGTATTTAACATCAAGGATAAGACAGACCTAGTCATCTCAGGACTAGGTTGGATCCGCGTAACAGGTACCGCCAAAGTCGCCGTCTGGGCACCAGAAGGCGTCGCAGTCGTCACACGAAAAGCAATTATTTAAACACAGAAAGGAAAGGGTTTTCTGAACTCGAACGAGCAGGGTGAACCCCATAGAGAATACTTTTCGTCGTGGTGTTAGTTGGGACAAGTGATTGTACCAACTGCGGAAAATTTGAGACCTTAGGCTCAAATTTTAGTCATGAAAGTCCGAAGGACTTTGCTGACGTCCGTTACCACTTCAGAAAAGTATAAAAAGAAACTCTTTTAAAGAAATTATGTCATTAACATCAAAACAACGTGCCTTCCTCAACAGTCAGGCACACACCCTCAAACCCATCATCCAAATCGGGAAAAATGGCCTTAACGATCAAATCAAAACCAGCGTTCGTCAAGCTCTTGACGCCCGTGAATTGATCAAGGTTACTCTTTTGCAAAACACAGATGAAAATATCCATGAAGTAGCTGAAATTTTGGAAGAAGAAATCGGTGTGGACACAGTCCAAAAGATTGGCCGTATCTTGATTTTGTTTAAACAATCTAGCAAGAAAGAAAATCGCAAGATTTCTAAAAAAGTCAAAGAAATCTAAAAACCTACTCCAAATAACTGTTTTTACAGAGAAATAAAGGAGACTAGCCTATGGCAATCGAATTATTGACTCCCTTTACCAAGGTAGAGTTGGAGCCAGAAATCAAGGAGAAAAAACGCAAACAAGTCGGGATTTTAGGGGGAAATTTTAACCCTGTTCATAATGCCCATCTGATTGTTGCAGATCAAGTACGGCAACAGTTGGGACTGGATCAGGTTCTGCTCATGCCTGAATACCAACCCCCTCATGTGGATAAAAAGGAAACCATCCCTGAACACCATCGTCTCAAGATGCTTGAGTTGGCGATTGAGGGGATTGAAGGCCTAGCCATTGAAACCATCGAGTTGGAGCGTAAGGGTATTTCCTACACCTACGACACCATGAAGATTTTGACAGAGCAACATCCTGACACGGATTACTACTTCATTATCGGGGCAGATATGGTGGATTATCTGCCTAAGTGGTACCGAATTGATGAGCTGATCGATATGGTTCAGTTTGTAGGGGTTCAGCGCCCACGCTACAAGGCAGGGACTTCCTATCCCGTTATCTGGGTGGATGTGCCTCTCATGGATATCTCGTCCAGCATGGTGCGGGACTTCATTGCTCAAGGGCGGAAACCCAACTTTCTCCTACCTCAGCCTGTGCTGGACTACATAGAGAAGGAGGGGCTCTACTGATGGCCTATCAAGACTATATCAACTGCTCCCGTGAGGCTTTGTTGGAAAAAATGGCAGAGCTTCTACCTGAGAAACGTCTAACCCATTGTCTAGGTGTGGAGCGTGCCGCCATAGAACTGGCTCAGCGATTTGGAGTTGATACCGAGAAAGCAGGTCTTGCAGGTCTTCTCCATGATTATGCTAAGAAGCTGTCAGATCAGGAATTTTTGGATTTGATTGGCCGTTATCAGCTAGACCCTGACCTCAAAAACTGGGGCAATAATGTCTGGCATGGTATGGTCGGAATTTACAAGATTCAGGAAGATTTGGATTTGCATGATTCAGAAATCCTGCGAGCTATTGAAATCCATACAGTCGGTGCTGACCAGATGACAGACCTAGATAAAGTCATCTACGTCGCAGACTATATCGAGCATAATCGCGCCTTTCCAGGAGTAGATGTGGCGCGTGAGATTGCAAGTCTATCACTTAATAAGGCGGTAGCCTATGAAACAGCTCGTACCGTGGAGCATCTAGCTCATCAGGGATTCCCCATCTATCCCCAAACCCTTGAAACCTATAACGCCTTTGTGCACTATTTGAAAGAGGACTAAATGAACGAAAAAGAATTACTAGAACTAGTCGTGAAAGCGGCTGATGAGAAACGTGCGGAGGATATCCTCGCACTTGACGTACAAGATTTGACCAGCGTGACTGACTACTTTGTCATCACTAGTTCAATGAATAGCCGTCAGTTGGATGCTATTGCTGACAATATCCGTGAAAAAGTAGCGGAAGCTGGTTTTAAAGGCAGCCATATCGAAGGCGATGCAGCTGGAGGCTGGGTCTTGCTGGATCTAGGTGCTATCGTAGTGCATGTCTTTTCAGAAGAAATGCGTGCCCACTATAACCTAGAAAAACTATGGCATGAGGCGGATTCAGTAGATCTCTCAGAAGCCTTAGCATAGGAGATGAACTCAGTTGCAGTCAACTGGGTTTCTTTGCTTATTTTAGAAGAAAATTGATAGAAAGGTAAAGAGCCTCGTGTTTGGTTGATGTTGAAACTGAACACGAGCTAAAAGCTTAGGGAAAAAGAGTAACTTTCTTTGTATCTGACGATAGGGAAGAAAGTTTCCTATGTACTATTTGCTTTTAAGGCTCTTGGTATCATGATTATGGCAACTTATGAAACCTTTGCGGCGGTCTATGATGCGGTTATGGATGACAGTTTATACGACAAATGGACGGATTTTTCGATTCGTCATTTGCCTAAGACCAAGGAGAGAAAGAAACTCTTGGAATTGGCTTGTGGTACAGGAATTCAATCAGTGCGCTTCTCTCAGGCTGGTTTTGATGTGACTGGACTTGACTTGAGTGGAGATATGTTGAAGATTGCGGAGAAGAGAGCGACTTCAGCCAAGCAAAAGATTGAATTTATTGAAGGCAATATGCTGGATTTGTCCAAGGTAGGTCAATACGACTTTGTCACTTGTTATTCGGACTCTATCTGTTACATGCAGGATGAGGTAGAAGTAGGGGATGTTTTTAAGGAAGTGTATAATGCCCTTAATGAAGATGGAGTTTTCATCTTTGATGTGCATTCGACTTACCAGACTGATGAGATTTTTCCAGGTTATTCCTATCATGAAAATGCGGAAGATTTTGCCATGCTCTGGGATACCTACGAGGATGCAGCGCCTCACTCCATTGTGCATGAGTTGACCTTCTTTATCAAGGAGGCTGACGGCTCCTTTAGTCGCCACGATGAAGTGCATGAGGAGCGGACCTATGAGGTCTTGACCTATGATATTTTGCTGGAACAGGCCGGTTTCAAGTCATTCAAACTCTATGCAGACTTTGAGGACAAGGAGCCAACAGAAACCACCACCCGTTGGTTTTTTGTCGCGCAGAAGTAGGAGATCACTATGACCATCACAGGTATTATTGCGGAGTTCAATCCTTTTCATAATGGGCATAACTACCTGCTGGAGCAGGCTGAGGGACTGAAAATCGTTGCCATGTCTGGGAATTTCATGCAGCGTGGGGAGCCTGCTATTGTAGATAAGTGGACACGGACCCAGATGGCGCTGGAAAACGGAGCAGATCTGGTAGTGGAATTGCCCTTTTTAGTCAGTGTTCAGGCAGCAGATTTCTTTGGCCAAGGAGCTGTGAATATCTTAGCCCAGTTAAGAATTGATAACCTAACCTTTGGGACGGAGGAAGTTCTAGATTATCAAAAAATCGCTGACTTATACACAGAGAAAGGTGCTGAGATGGAGCAATTTGTGGAAAATCTGCCTGATTCCCTTTCCTATCCCCAGAAAACCCAAGCCATGTGGAAAGAATTTGCAGATCTTGATTTTTCAGGCAATACACCCAATCATGTCCTTGCTCTTGCTTATGCCAAGGCGGTTTCTGGACGAAACATCAAGCTCCATCCGATTCAGCGTCAGGGAGCGGGTTATCATTCTGTGGATAAGGATGTAGACTACGCCTCGGCGACAGCTCTGCGTCAGCATCAGTCAGACCAAGATTTCTTAGAACGCTTTATGCCTTCTGTTACCCTTTTTGAGCAGGCCAGTAAGGTGAACTGGGAAGACTATTTTCCCTTGCTCCATTATCAAATCTTGTCAAATCCCGACCTAACTACCATCTATCAGGTCAATCAAGAAATGGTAGTACGCATTAAGGAAGCCATCAAGACAGCCCAGTCTGTGGAAGACTTGGTTAAGGCGGTTGCGACCAAGCGTTACACCAAGGCGCGTGTCAGACGTCTTTTGACCTATATTTTGGTGCAAGCTAGAGAAAGTGACTTGTCAGAAGCCATTCATGTCCTTGGATTTACTGAAAAAGGCAGGCAACATCTCAAGTCTTTGAAAGGTCAGGTCAATCTAGTCAGTCGAATTGGCAAAGAGCCTTGGGATACTATGACCCAAAAGGCAGACCAGATTTACCAACTAGGAAATCCAAGTATAGCAGAACAGAATTTTGGAAGAGTGCCAATAAGAATAGAAACAAACTAAGTCTACTGAAAGGTAGGCTTTTTGAGATTTTTTACGAATAAATAGATAGAAAAGAAAATCTTGTACAAGTTTCTGACAATTTCTTTCTTTTCGTGTATAATAGTGGAAAAGAGGTAAAACGAGGTATGGTTATGGAAGCAGTTCTTTACTCAACATTCCGAAATCATTTAAAAGACTACATGAAGAAGGTAAATGATGAATTTGAGCCTTTGACGGTGGTCAATAAAAATCCAGACGAGGACATTGTAGTCCTTTCAAAGAGCGAGTGGGATAGTATTCAAGAAACTCTTAGAATCGCTCAAAATAAGGAATTATCTGACAAGGTCTTGCGAGGAATGGCTCAAGTCCGTGCTGGAAGCACTCAGGTCCATATTATTGAGGAGTGAGGAATGCTACTCAAGTTTACAGAAGATGCGTGGGCAGATTATTGCTACTGGCAAACTCAGGATAAGAAAACACTAAAAAGAATCAATAAACTAATCAAGGATATTCAACGTGATCCATTTACAGGAATAGGAAAACCAGAGCCGCTCAAATATGATTACCAAGGAGCCTGGTCACGGCGTATTGATGCAGAAAATCGCTTGATTTATATGATGGATGGAGATAGCGTGGCTTTCTTGTCCTTTAAAGATCATTACTAAGTCTACTGCGAAGTAGGCTTTTTATTTTTTAAATTTTTATTAGTAAGTTTAAGATAAAGTTTTTTGGAAAATGACAGAAGCCCTAGTACAAAAGACAAAAACTCAGTAAAGAAATTTAGTATATGAACTTCAATCTTTACCCTTGAATCCGCTTTATGCTTGTTATTTTGTGGTATAATGAAGAGAATTGTTAATAATAAAAACAGGGGAAGTAAATGTCTAATTTCAAAGAAAAATTACCACTATTCCAAGCAAATGACATCCAAATCTCTAATGATGTCAATACGGTTTGGTCTATCGCTAACACTCTTAGAGGAGCTTATCGAGCAGATAAGTATCGCGATGTCATTATTCCAATGTTTGTCCTGACTCGTTTAGAAGCTGCCTTGCTGCCAACCAAGGATCAGGTGGTAGCACAATACAAAGCAAATCCCAATACACCTGAGAAAGTGTTGGAGAAACTTTCAGGCTATCGTTACTACAATGTTAGTCCTTTTACGTTGGCAAATCTTCAAAACGATCCAAATGCAATCGAGGAGAATTTTCTAGCCTATCTGGATGGCTATTCCTATCGTGTCAAGGACATCATTGAAAACCTAAAATTTAAAGAGCAAGTCCGTACCCTAGCCCAGAGTGGTCGTCTTTTCACGGTTATTAAAAAGTTCTCTCAAATTGATTTGTCTCCAAGTTCAGTTGATTCTATGCGTATGGGATACATGTTTGAGGATATCATCCGCCGATTTTCTGAAAATGAGGAAGCGGGGTCTCACTATACCCCTCGTGAAGTTATCGCTCTGATGGTCAACCTACTCTTGATTGAGGCAGACGAAGAACTTTTTGTTGATAAAAAAGAGTTGAAAATACTAGACATGGCCGCTGGAACTGGGGGAATGCTGGCTACAGCTAAAAGCTATATCCGTCAGTTGAATACGGGAGCCACTGTCCGTCTCTTTGGTCAGGAAGTTTTGCCTGAAACCTTTGGGATTGGTCGTGCAGATATGCTAATTCGTCAGGAAGACTCTGATTATTTTGTGAAGGTGGATACCTTAAAAGATCCAGATCCTTTCCCAGATACTAAGATGAGCTTTGTCATCGCTAACCCTCCCTTTGGTCAAGCTTGGGGTGGTAAGGATGCGGATGATGGGGTTGAGGATGCAGTTAAGAAAGATCATCAACTCTTTGATAAAACAGAAGGTCGTCAAGGTCGTTTTGTTGCGACTCCAGGAACTGGAGATGCTCAACTACTCTTCCATCTTCATGCTCTTGCAAAATTAGAAGAAAATGGCCGTGCAGCCATCATTTCAAATGGGTCTCCCCTCTTTTCAGGTGGGACGTCATCGGGAGAAAGTCAGATTCGCCGTTATATCCTTGAGAATGATTTGCTAGAAGCTATAGTCGCCCTTCCAGGTCAATTTTTCTATAACACAGGAATTGGGATTTATATCTGGATTTATAATAAAAACAAGTCTCCTGAGCGCCAGAACAAGGTTCAGTTTATCGATGCGACGGAGGAGTTTATTCCTCTACGTAAATCTCTAGGTCAAAAACGCCGTGAGTTGTCCCAAGATAATATCCGTCAGATCCTTCACTGGTACGATGATTTTCAAGAAAATGACCATGTAAAAATCTTTGACAATCAAGAGTTTCTCTATCGAGAGTTTACAGTTATGCAACCTCTGCAACGTCGTGGCCATATAAGTGAAGAAACAATTGAGAAAGCGAAAAGTGTTCCTTTCCTAGCTAAACTATTTGATGAATACAAGTATCAAGAATTGCTAGAGATGGAACCACGTTCAGCCAAGGATGAGAAAAAATTACAGGATCTTGTAGCTGGTAAGATCAAGCAAGAAGCTATCCTGACAGCTCTTGCTAAGGGAAGCTCTGATAAGACCTATCCTAACTTTGAGAACTTTGCCCAAGTCATCAAGGACTTGCTGGGAGAGTTTAAGCTTACGCCTGCCAATGTCAATGCGCTAGCCTTAGCTATGAGTGAAATGGACAAAACAGCAGAAGTTATCCGAACCAAGAGGAAAGACAAGGCAAATGAGATTGCCGATGGGATTGTCTATGATAAGACCACCAAGGACAGTGAAATCGTTAAGCTGACAGAGGATGTGGAAACCTACTTTGCGCGTGAGGTCTATCCCCATGTACCTGACGCCCACTACTGGTTTGATGAGGAAAAGGGCTATGGAGCCGAGATTCCTTTTACCCGCTATTTCTATCACTACCAAGCACCAGAGAGTGCTGAGAAGTTATTGGCAGAGTTCTATGACTTGGAAGCAGAACTACAGACTCTCTTGGAGGAACTAAAACATGACTAGGATGAAAGAGAGTGGCATTGACTGGATCGGACAGATACCAGAAGAGTGGGAGATTTCTAAAATAAAATTCACAACACAGCTTAATGGTAGAATTGGTTGGCAAGGATTAACATCAGCTGAATATAAAGAAGAAGGACCATATTTAATTACTGGAACTGACTTTCACAATGGAACAATTAATTTTGAAACAGCTGTACATATTGATGAAAAACGTTGGTCAGAAGCTTCACAGATTCAAGTTGAAAATGGTGACTTACTAATTACGAAAGATGGTACGGTAGGTAAAGTAGCTATTATTTCAGGGCTTGATGATAAAGCTTCGTTAAATAGTGGTGTGTTAAGAATCCAAACAATTGATGAGATTGATAGAAGATTTTTATACTATGTTTTACTGTCAGATGAATTTTGGATGTGGTTTAACTATACAAATTCAGGAGCTAGCACTATTTTACATTTATATCAAAATGTATTTGATGAATTTACTTTTACCTTTCCCCAAAAAAATGAACAACAAAAAATCGCTGATTTCCTAGACAAGAAAACTGCCCAGATGGATAAGGTGAAAGTACTACTAGAGAAGCAAATTCAAAAACTCAAAGACTACCGAGCTAGCTTGATTTATGAAACCGTCACAAAAGGATTGGATAAAACAGTCCCCATGAAAGATTCAGGTATCGACTGGGTTGGACAGGTGCCTCAAGGGTGGGGAGTGAATCGACTAAAGTACCTGGCAAATAAAATTGGAAGTGGTAAGACTCCATTGGGAGGATCTGAAATTTTTGAAGAAACGGGAATATTATTTATACGAAGTCAAAATATTTATAATGGATTAATACTTTTAGAAGATAAAGCAACTTATATTAATAGAAATATTCATCAACAGATGATTGGAACTTGCGTTAAAAAAAATGATATTTTATTAAATATAACAGGAGCTTCTATTGGAAGAGTAGCAAAATATGATTTAGATATAGAGGCAAATGTTAATCAACATGTTTGCATTATTAGAAGTAATAGGTATGTATTACCAGATTATTTAATGTATTTTATTATGTCTGAATTCGGACAGTTTATGATTAAAACTCATCAAATTAGCGGAAATAGGGAAGGATTGAGTTTTGAGAATATTGGAAATTTTAAAATAATTGCTCCAGGATTAGACTATCAGTATGAAATTAGTCAGTATTTAAACAAAAAAATGTTGACAATTAATCAGATGATAAAAACAAAAGAGCAACAAATTGCAAATATCAACAAACAACGACAAACTCTTATTTATGATTATGTGACAGGGAAGAAAAGGGTTTAGAAGTGTGACTTGTATTTAGTTGACACAAGTGAATGATAGGACGGTCTTACAATATGGAAGAAAATTATAGTTTATCTGTATCTAAAATAAAGAAATCTATTAACGAAAATTCTTTAATCTTATTCGTTGGTGCAGGGATATCAGCTAATTCAAATTTGCCGACTTGGAAAGAATTAATTCGATCATTAGAAAATGAGTTGAACTTACCAGAAGAAAAAACAAAAGATCCCCTAAGAGTTGCTCAATATTATTATGATACTTTTGGAAAAAATCAGTACACAAAAAAGATTGAGGAAGTTTTCTTTAGTAAGGGTACAAGTAAACCAAATGAGTTACACAAATTAATAGAAAAAATAGCACCAAAACATATTATCACGACAAACTATGATTCACTTATGGAGAGTCAGTTTGAAAGTGGTTTGTTAAAGTATAATGTAGTCGCAGAGGATAAAGATATTCCTTATACGAGCTCGGAAAGGTATTTGATTAAAATGCATGGCGACTTCAATAAGAAGAATATCGTTTTAAAAGAAGATGATTACTTAGACTACACTTTGAATTTTCCGATGATTTCAACCTTAATACAGTCGCTGATAATGAACCATACCTTATTGTTTGTAGGTTATTCTCTAGGTGATTCAACTTTTAATTCTATATTTCGATTAATTCAAAATACATTTAAATTGGATGCTAAAAACGCTTATTTTTACACACCTGAAGAACCTCCAACAATTATCCGAGATTATTACAAAAAACAAGGAATTATTATTGTCTCTAACGGAAAACTTCTTGCTGAAGGAGTGGTGGAAGAAGGGAATAATTTATTCCTAAGGACAAAGGAGTTCTTAGAATCTCTATCTAAAAATAGAAATGGAGAAATAAATAATTCTAATGATTTATGGAATCAACTTGCTTTCTTAGATAGACTCAATTTTATTGATTCGAATGATTTTTCAAGATATTCCTATTTAAGAGGAAGGGCTTTAATAAGGAATGATGAATATCGTTGGCTTGGAAATGATAGAGTAAGATTTGAAATTCAGGATAATGAAGAATTACGAAATATAGTATGTAAAAAATCTCTTTTAACTCGTTTTTTGAATATAGATATTAATGAATCTAGAGATTTAAAAGTAAATAACTTTTTAAGTGAAGCTTTTAGAATGTATGAAGAAAAAAAATATTCTTTAGCAAAAGCAAAATTCAGAGAGTTAGCAAATACAGCGTTTCGTCAGAAAGACTATTTTAATTTTCTAGTGTGTGAATTTAATTTCAAGCATATTCCTACTCATTTTTTTGATGGAACAAAAGAATTAAGCTATGCTGCCCCTCTATATGATGGAGAGTTAAATGAATTAACTGAACAAATTATTAATTCGGTTACAGGGGATGAGAAAAGGATTATAGAATTTTTTAGAGATTCAATACTCAATCTCAATTTTTTATATCGAAAATTAGAAACGATTAATGAACTATTTGATAAAATTCGTGAAGAGCATGAAAGTTACAGGAGAGGAGGTTGGTCTTTTAATGATCATCTTTTTAATGCGGAATTTGCGATAAAAAATCTTTATAATTTTTTAAAATTAAATTGTTTATGTCTTGAACATTACCATATTTACAAATCAATTATTAATAGATATTTAGAAATATTATTACTCAGTTATGATAATTCATATGTAAATACTGAAAAAAGTATTTTTGATAGAACGGCCTCGTGTATTAGAAATCTTGATTTGGATGATGTTCAATTAATTCTTCCTAGTATAGATTTTAAGGTTGTAAATTTATATTTTAGAAACTATTCGTTTAGCAAAATAAAAGTTACTGATAAAGCGAAAGACTTCTTGTTGGAACGAATTATTCATCTGCAAAAAAGAGCTGAGACGACGGAGACGATGGAGGTTGAGAGTCATAGAGAGCTTAGAAATATGCTAACTTTTCTTCCTCTTATTGATGATATAGAAGCACATAGAATAGTGGATATTTTAGATAGTCAAACATTGTATTATAGTTGGAGTCAAGAAATTGAAGGACTTATTAAAATTGTTCTTGATAATAAAGACGATATTAAGAGTACTTTATTGCAATCTAGGATAGTTAATATTGTTAATAAACATTTAAATGAAATTTTGGAGAATGATTTATCATCATATAATTCAGCGTATCCATTATATTCTCGGTTATTGGAATACTGTTCAACTGAAGAAGAAACTGCGAAAGTAGTGCTTGAAAAGCTAAATATAGATATTTTAAAAATTAAATATCAAAATAATGATGTTAAAGATATTATGGAGTATTCTGATTTGGTGTGTCATTTATTTAAAAATCTTGAAGAGGACATTAAACATGAAATTCTCGAACTTCTAAGCGCTTATGAGGATTCAGAAAACATAAATTACCACAAAGTAATCAAACTGATGCTTTATGAAGTGTATGATTTTCCTAAGATACAAAATCAAATATACCAGTACTTGATTAAAAGAATTAATGAAAATCAGGAGGATGGTGTAAAGAGTTTCCCAAATCCAAGAGAAAAATCAGTGGAAGATTTATATACTCTAAGTAGTGAAGGATATTTTTCTGATTTTGATATTTTAAAAGATATCAAAGTAGATATTAGAGGTCTTTATCCTGAAATAGATTGGACTTGGTACAGGGATAGAAGTGAGAATGTTATTCATCGTTTGTTGGAGTATAGAACCCCAAATAATATTAAAAGTAATTTTTCAAAAAATGAAGAAGATAATAAATTAATCGATGAGTATATTATAAAAAGTCTTGATGAAGAAAAAATCATGTTTAATAAATGATAGAAAGTGAGAAGCTATGGCAAATTTGGGCTTGAAGGAGCGCTATGATTTCCAACAGTGGATTATCAAAGATTTGAGAGATAAGAATGACTATATTCAGCGGGACGCTACTTGCTACGATCCTAGATTAGCCATGGATGTGGAACTCCTATGGAATTTTCTGATGGAGACCCAAGAGGAGACCATGGACTATCTCCTTAAAAAGCTTAGCAAGGAGACAATCGTCAATCTGATTAATAAAGAAATCGTCAAGGGTGGCTTTTTATTCGCCTTAAAAGAGGGTGTCTTTATTGAAAATAAACAACTTCGTCTTCTTTATCGTAAACCTGCGACTAGTTTTAATGAAAAGACTGTTCAACAATACCAAGCCAATTGTCTATCTGTTATGGAAGAAGTGGTTTACGAGGAGAGCGACCGCATTGACCTTGTTATCTTTATCAATGGATTAGCACTATTTGCTATCGAACTTAAGTTTAATCCCAGTGGTCAGTCTGTACAGGATGCTATCAGGCAGCTCAAGGGACGCAATCCTAAGAATCGTCTTTTCCGTTTTGAACAGGGAGTCTTGGCTTCCTTTGCAGTGGATACCCTAGAAGTCTATATGACGACGCAATTGAAAGGACAAGAAACCTATTTTCTACCTTTTAATGTGGGGAAAGGGGAAGGTATTGAGATGGGAAGTGGCAACCCTCACAACCCTGATGGTGTCGATACAGACTACTTGTGGCTTGATGTCTTGACCAAGGATAGTATTCTCCAGTTAATAGAGAGTTTTATCTTTTTTGAGATGGATAAGCATAAAAAGAAGACCCTGATTTTCCCGAGATACCATCAGCGAAGAGCAGTTAGCCGTCTCCTAGAGGACATGAAAGTCAACCATACTGACAGTAATTATCTGATTCAGCATTCGGCTGGTTCTGGTAAAACCAATACCATAGCATGGTTGGCTCATAGTTTGGTATCGCTCCATGATGAACAAAATCAAAATATTGTGGATACTGTATTAATCGTTACAGACCGTATCGTAGTTGACCGTCAATTACAAGAAGCGGTCAAGGAAATCTCCCACAAGCCTGGAGTGGTCAAGGTAATGGGCGACAAAGAAACCTCCAGTGACTTAGCGGATGCGATTGCAGGAAATACAAAAATCATAGCTACGACTATTCATAAGTTTGCCCAAATCAACCAATCTAACTGGATGTCTGTAGGGAATACTGCGAAAAAGAAATTTGCCATCCTGATTGATGAAGCTCACAGTTCAACGACAGGATCCTATATGAGTTCGGTTAGTCAAGTCTTGACAGAAACAGATACAGAAGATGGAACTATCGATGAGATTCAAGAAGTAAGTGTTGCGGACGCTATCGAGAAGGAGATTGCTCGGACAGGTAAGCAGGACAATGTCTCAATCATTGCCTTCACTGCAACTCCCAAGGCGACAACTCTACAGCTATTTGGTACAACACAAGCAGATGGTTCTAAAGCTCCTTTTGATGTTTATAGTATGAAGCAAGCTATTGAGGAAGGTTTTATTCTAGATGTTTTAGATAACTATACGACTTATAAGACCTATTACAAGCTCAATAAAGCAGTCGAAGAAGATCCTGAGCTAAAAACGACTCTTGCCAAGCGTAAGATTGCAAAGTTTGTAGAATTATCTGATGAAAATATCAATCAAAAGGTTGAAATTATCATGGATCACTTTATCAGTCATGATATTATGGCTGAATTGGGTGGTCAAGGTAAGGCTATGATTGTGACTTCGGGTCGTGAGGCAGCAGTTAAGTATCAATTGGCCTTTCAAAAGTACTTCAAAGACCACAGTATCACCAGTATTGGAACCCTGATTGCCTTTTCTGGCAAGGTTGATTACCAAGGTAGTGAATATACTGAGTCGCAAATGAATCAGGTCAAGGAAGATTATTTGAAAGATCATTTTGATACGGAGGACTACCAAATCCTGATTGTGGCAAATAAGTATCAGACAGGGTTTGATCAACCAAAACTGGTTGCTATGTATGTAGATAAAAAGTTGCGAAGTGTTGCTGCGGTGCAAACATTGTCTCGTTTGAATCGTATCTATAGAGGATACAATAAGAAGACCTTTATCCTTGATTTTAAAAATACTTATGACGATATTCGCTCAGCTTTTTCTCCCTACTACCGTGAGACTATTTTAGCAGATACAGTCACACCTAGTGATGTCTTGACCTTGGATCGGAAAATTGATGAGTATGGTATCTTGGACAGTGATGTTGTTCATGAGTTTAATCAATTCTTATATCAAGAAAAGAGAAACAGCAGAGAAAAACAAAAGATGGTTTCTCTGTTAAATCAAGGTTATGATAGAGTTAGACGGTTTGAAGAGAAAGAACAACTTTCTATTCGAAAGGTTATTCGAGGTTTTCTTAGAATGTATACTTTTTTGATTCAGGCAACTGCTTATCAAAATGAAGTTCTACACGAACGTTATAATTATCTGCAAAGTCTTGTCAAGATGATTGATGTTCGCATTGGAGGAGATGATTTTACAATCGCAGATAAGATCGTAGTGGACTATATGAAACATAAGCAAACAGGTTCCTTCAGGTCAGTTTCTGAATTGGAATATCATCCAGAGTTAATACTTACCAAGCCAAGTACTGGAGGTGTTACGACTGACCAGGAGAAGCGTTTATCTGAAATCTTAGATGAAATTAACGAACAGTTGGATTTGGATATTGATCACCAAGTCGGTCTAAGTGGAGCAGTATCCATTCGTGAATTGATGAAAAAGAATCCAAGACTAAAGCAATCTGCCCGTGTCAACTCTAGAGAAGACTTTGTTTTTACTTTTGAAGAAGAGATTGACAATGCTCTTATAGAAGGATACTCTCAGAGTCAAGATTTATTTGGTGCTCTATTAAATAATGATTCTTTCAAGAAGAGATTAGCAGATATATTTATTGATGATGTGTTCAAAAGTTTGAAGGGATCCGAAGAAGTGTAATCCTAAAATTCACACTAAATTCCCCAAAACATATTCTATTTTAGGTTTGTGAAAATCACTTTTTTATGGTAGAATGTAAAAGAATGTATGTCATTCGGAATAACAATAAAATGAGGTAAAAACATGGAAATCATGTCGCTTGCGATTGCTGTTTTTGCCGTCATCATTGGTTTAGTCATTGGATATGTCAGCATCTCAGCTAAGATGAAATCATCTCAGGAAGCTGCGGAGTTGATGCTTTTAAATGCTGAACAAGAAGCAACTAATTTACGTGGACAAGCTGAGCGTGAAGCAGATTTACTTGTTAATGAAGCCAAGCGTGAAAGCAAGTCTCTTAAAAAAGAAGCACTATTGGAGGCCAAAGAAGAAGCCAGAAAATACCGTGAAGAAGTGGACGCTGAATTCAAATCAGAACGTCAAGAACTCAAACAAATCGAAAGTCGTTTGACCGAGAGAGCTACTAGCCTCGACCGTAAGGACGACAATTTGACGAGTAAAGAACAAACACTTGAACAAAAAGAACAAAGTATTTCTGATAGAGCGAAAAACCTTGATGCGCGTGAAGAGCAATTAGAGGAAGTCGAAAGACAAAAAGAAGCAGAGTTAGAGCGTATTGGTGCTCTGTCTCAGGCAGAAGCACGAGATATTATCTTGGCACAGACAGAGGAAAACTTGACCAAGGAGATTGCCAGCCGCATTCGTGAAGCTGAGCAAGAGGTCAAGGAACGTTCTGACAAAATGGCCAAGGACATCCTGGTTCAAGCTATGCAACGTATCGCTGGTGAATATGTAGCGGAGTCAACAAACTCAACAGTTCATCTGCCAGACGATACTATGAAGGGACGCATTATTGGTCGTGAAGGTCGTAACATTCGTACCTTTGAAAGTTTGACAGGGGTCGATGTGATTATCGACGATACACCAGAAGTGGTGACCTTGTCAGGATTTGACCCGATTCGTCGTGAAATTGCACGTATGACCATGGAAATGTTGCTTAAGGATGGTCGTATCCATCCAGCTCGTATCGAAGAGTTGGTTGAGAAAAACCGTCAAGAGATTGATAATAAGATC
Organism: Streptococcus sp. 5346; assembly: GCF_013277455.1. Taxonomy (GTDB): domain Bacteria; phylum Bacillota; class Bacilli; order Lactobacillales; family Streptococcaceae; genus Streptococcus. The sequence goes on along the minus strand of NZ_VMMY01000004.1, from coordinate 127,608 downwards.
CGTGAATACGGTGAGGCAGCAGCCTATGAGATTGGTGCGCCAAACCTTCATCCAGACTTGATGAAGATTATGGGACGTTTGCAGTTCCGTACTTCTTATGGACAAAATGTCTTGCGTCATTCGATTGAGGTTGCTAAATTGGCTGGTATCATGGCGAGCGAACTTGGTGAAAATGCGGCTCTTGCCCGTCGTGCTGGATTCCTTCACGATATAGGAAAAGCTATTGACCGCGAGGTTGAGGGTAGCCACGTTGAAATCGGTATGGAATTGGCACGTAAGTACAAGGAACATCCAGTTGTGGTGAATACGATTGCTAGTCACCACGGAGATGTTGAAGCTGAGAGCGTCATTGCAGTTATCGTCGCTGCAGCAGATGCCTTGAGTGCAGCTCGTCCAGGTGCTCGTAGTGAGTCTCTTGAAAGCTACATCAAGCGTCTCCATGATTTGGAAGAAATTGCTAACGGCTTTGAAGGAGTACAAACTAGCTTTGCCCTTCAAGCAGGACGTGAAATTCGTATCATGGTAAATCCAGGACAAATCAAGGACGACAAAGTCACAATCTTGGCTCACAAAGTTCGTGAGAAAATTGAAAACAATCTCGATTACCCAGGAAATATCAAGGTAACCGTGATTCGTGAGCTTCGTGCAGTAGATTATGCTAAATAAATAAGAAAGAGCAGTTGAAAAATTACTGCTTTTTTGTTACACTAGATAGAAAGACTGTAAAGGATAATCTGGCTTTTTGCCATTATTCTAGAGAAATGTTATTTCACAGACTGACTAAAAGGAGACACAATGGCAGACCGAGGCTTACTAATCGTTTTTTCTGGTCCTTCAGGGGTTGGAAAAGGAACGGTTAGAAGAGAGATTTTTGAGAGTTCTGAGAACCAATTTCAATACTCTGTATCGATGACGACACGCGCACAACGTCCCGGAGAAGTGGACGGTGTTGACTATTTCTTCCGTACTCGTGAAGAGTTTGAAGAGCTGATTCGTCAAGGACAGATGTTGGAATACGCAGAATATGTCGGCAACTACTATGGAACTCCTCTGACCTATGTCAATGAAACCTTGGACAAGGGAATCGATGTTTTCCTTGAAATTGAAGTTCAGGGCGCTCTTCAGGTCAAGAAAAAGGTTCCAGATGCTGTCTTTATCTTCCTGACACCACCAGATTTGGATGAATTGCAAGATCGTTTGGTAGGACGTGGAACAGACAGTGCAGAAGTGATTGCCCAACGAATCGAAAAAGCCAAGGAAGAAATTGCCCTTATGCGTGAGTATGATTATGCGATTGTCAATGATCAGGTGCCCCTAGCTGCTGAACGTGTCAAACGTGTGATCGAAGCAGAACACTTCCGTGTGGATCGTGTCATTGGTCACTATCAGGAGATGTTACCGAAATCTCCAACTACCCGATAAAATTTAGAAATTAGGTACAAGCAAATGATGTTAAAACCCTCTATTGATACCTTGCTTGACAAGGTTCCTTCAAAATATTCACTCGTAATCTTGGAAGCCAAACGTGCCCACGAATTGGAAGCAGGTGCGCCAGCAACTCAAGGTTTCAAGTCTGAAAAATCAACTCTTCGCGCTTTAGAAGAAATTGAATCAGGAAACGTTACAATTCACCCAGATCCAGAAGGAAAACGTGAAGCAGTGCGTCGCCGTATCGAAGAAGAAAAACGCCGCAGAGAAGAAGAAGAAAAGAAAATCAAAGAGCAAATCGCTAAAGAAAAAGAAGACGGTGAAAAAATTTAAGGTTGGGGGGACTCAATCTTATTTTTTCTATTGCAAGAATGTACTGACAAGGAGGAGGTGAGAAGATGGCCGTAGCTAAAATTATCGTGGATGTGCCTTTGATGCAGACGGATCAACCCTATAGTTATAGGATTCCGGAGGAATTCGAGGGAATGCTGGAAGTTGGGATGCGGGTTCATGTGCCTTTTGGTAAGGGCAATCGCCTGATTCAAGGGATTGTTCTTGGTTTGGAGTCTCGACTAGACGAAGAAGAGATGGAGCAAGATTTAAAAGATATTGCGGAGGTGCTGGATTTTTCTCCTGTTCTCACGCAAGAACAACTCTGGTTGGCTGAGGAGTTACGCAAGTCCGTCTTCTCCTACAAGATCTCTATCCTCAAAGCTATGTTACCGGGATTTCTGAACTCCAGCTATGACAAGATTCTCTATCCTCTGGCAGGTCTGAGTCAGGCAGACAAAGAGCGCTTGTTTGGTTCAGAAGATTCACTTGCCTTTTCTTCTCTAGATTTAGGTAAGCAAGCTGAAATGATGTGTTTGACTAGAAAAGGCCTGCTTGGTCTGGAGTATCAGGCGGTCGATCAAAAGAAGGTCAAGACCCAGTCTTGGTATGAGGTGAATCTTGCTCAATTAGAAAGTGTTGAGATTTCTACACGCGCTAAGAAAAAGTTGGAACTGAGAGACTATCTGCTGTCTCATCCTGAGAGTGCTTCCTTGGCTAGTTTGCTAGAGTCTTACTCGCGGGAGCAAGTCAACTTCTTTGTGGAACAAGGTGCTGTGACCATAGTCCAAAAGGAAGTTCAACGCTCGGCTGCTTATTTTGAAGGCATTGAGACAAGTCGACCTTTGGAATTGAATCCAGAGCAAAGACAGGCGCGTGATGCGGTTGTGAGTGCGATTGGCAATCATAAGCCTCCCTTCCTCCTTCAAGGAATTACAGGGAGTGGGAAGACCGAGGTTTACTTGCAGATTATCCAAGGGGCTTTGGACAAGGGCAAGACAGCTATTTTGCTGGTGCCTGAGATTTCCCTGACGCCGCAAATGACGGAGCGTTTTATAGCACGTTTTGGGGACAAGGTGGCCATTCTTCACTCAGGCTTGTCCAATGGTGAAAAGTATGATGAATGGCGCAAAGTGGAACGTGGCAATGCTCAAGTTGTTGTGGGTGCCAGATCGGCCATCTTTGCTCCGCTGAAAAATCTAGGTGTTATGATTATCGATGAGGAGCACGAAGCGACTTATAAGCAAGACAGTAATCCCCGCTACCATGCTAGAGATGTGGCTCTTTTACGTGCCCAGTACAATCAAGCTGCCTTGGTACTTGGTTCGGCAACTCCTAGTCTGGAAAGCCGTGCGCGAGCTGGCAAAGGCGTCTATCAACACTTACGTCTGACCCAACGGGCCAATCCTTTGGCTAGGATCCCTGAGGTTCAAGTGATTGACTTTCGAGACTATATCGGACAAAATGAGACGTCAAACTTTACGCCTCCCTTGCTAGAAGCCATCCAAGACCGTCTGGCTAAAAAAGAGCAGGTGGTTCTCATGCTCAATCGTCGTGGTTATTCTAGCTTTGTTATGTGTCGGGAGTGTGGGACGGTGGATACTTGTCCCAACTGTGACATTTCTCTCACCTTGCACATGGATACCAAGACCATGAACTGCCATTATTGTGGTTTTTCGAAGGATATTCCTCAGGTCTGTCCTAACTGTAAGAGTCGAAGTATTCGTTACTATGGGACAGGAACTCAGAAGGCTTATGACGAGCTGGCAGAACTCTTTCCGCAGGCCCGCATTCTGCGCATGGATGTGGATACGACTCGTAAGAAAGGGAGTCACCAAGCTCTACTTGACCAGTTTGGACGAGGAGAAGCAGATATTTTGCTGGGAACTCAGATGATTGCCAAGGGATTGGATTTTCCCAATGTGACTTTAGTCGGAGTGCTCAATGCGGATACGGCCTTAAATCTGCCTGATTTCCGTTCTTCTGAAAGAACCTTTCAACTCTTGACCCAGGTTGCAGGCCGGGCAGGTCGTGCCGAAAAAGCTGGGCAGGTCTTGATACAGTCCTACAATCCTCAGCACTATGCTATTCGATTTGCTAAGGATCAGGACTACGAAGGCTTCTACGCTTATGAAATGGGAATCAGACGACAACTTGGCTATCCGCCTTACTATTTCACCATTGGCATTACCCTTTCTCATAAGAAGGAAGAAGAGGTTGTCAAACGTGCCTATGAAGTCATGAACATTTTGCGGTCAGGTTTGTCAGAAACCAGTAACATCCTTGGGCCGACGCCCAAGCCCATCGCTCGTACTCACAACCTCTACCATTACCAGATTTTAATTAAATACCGTTTAGAAGATGAGCTGGGGCCGACTCTCAACCAGGTCTTGGCCTTGACTCAAGAACGGGAAAATAGTGAGCTCCGTCTCAGCATTGACCATGAGCCACAGCAATTTTTATAAGAAGGAGAAGATATGACAAAATTAATCTTTATGGGGACCCCCGACTTTTCAGCAACAGTTTTAAAAGGGCTTTTGACAGATGATCGTTACGAAATTCTAGCCGTTGTGACCCAGCCAGACCGTGCTGTTGGTCGTAAAAAAGTTATTCAAGAAACACCAGTCAAGCAGGCTGCCAAGGAAGCAGGTCTTCTAATTTACCAACCTGAAAAACTATCTGGAAGTCCAGAGATGGAAGCTATTATGCAGTTAGGAGCAGATGGAATTGTGACTGCTGCATTTGGGCAGTTTCTCCCAAGCAAACTCCTTGATAGCATGGGCTTTGCGGTCAATGTTCATGCTTCCCTCCTTCCTAAACACCGTGGTGGTGCACCTATCCATTATGCCCTGATTCAAGGGGATGAGGAAGCTGGTGTGACCATTATGGAGATGGTTAAGGAAATGGATGCAGGGGATATGATTTCTCGTCGTAGTATTCCTATCACGGATGAGGACAATGTTGGCACCTTGTTTGAAAAATTGGCGCTAGTTGGTCGTGATTTGCTTTTGGACACTTTGCCAGCTTATATTGCTGGTGATATCAAACCTGAACCGCAGGATCCGAGTCAGGTTACCTTCTCGCCAAATATCAAGCCAGAGGAAGAAAAATTGGACTGGACTAAAAGCAATCGCCAACTTTTCAACCAAATCCGTGGCATGAACCCCTGGCCTGTTGCCCATACTTTCCTTAAGGGCGACCGCTTTAAGATTTATGAAGCTCTAGCTGTAGAAGGTCAGGGAAATCCAGGAGAAATCCTCTCTATCGGCAAGAAAGAATTGATTGTCGCAACGGCTGAAGGGGCTTTATCCCTCAAACAAGTGCAACCAGCTGGTAAGCCTAAGATGGACATTGCTTCCTTCCTCAACGGAGTTGGACGTACATTGACTGTAGGAGAACGATTTGGTGACTAAAGTAGAAACGGCTAGAAGTTTAGCCCTATCAGTGCTAGAGGATGTCTTTATCAATCAAGCATACTCGAATATCGCCTTAAATAAGCATCTAAAGGGAAGTCAACTTTCGGCAACAGACAAGGGTTTGGTGACCGAGCTGGTCTATGGAACGGTAGCCCGTAAACTGACTCTGGAATGGTACCTATCCCACTTTATCGAGGACAGAGACCAGTTAGACAGCTGGCTTTATGTCCTACTTCTCATGAGTGCCTACCAGCTCCGCTATTTGGACAAAATTCCAGACCATGCTGTGGTCAATGAAGCAGTAGAATTGGCCAAAGTCCGTAAAAAAGGCAGTGAAAAATTGGTCAACGCCGTCCTTCGTCGTATTCTACGTGAAGGCTGGCCAGATATCACCAGCATCAAACGAAAAAACAAGCGTGACTCCATTGCCTATTCTCTTCCGGTTTGGTTGGTGTCTAAACTTAAGGAAGAATACGGAGAGGAGCGAGCACAGGCTATTTTTGAAAGTCTTTTGGTGCGAAACAAGGCCAGTATTCGTGTAACAGACCTAAGTCGAAAAGAGGAGATTCAAGTCTTGTTGGAGGCGAATAATTCCCTTTTAGCAACCACTGGTCTGGTTAAGGAGCAAGGGCATTTTGCAGGGCATAATTTGTTTGCGGATGGAGCCATTACCATCCAAGACGAGTCCAGTCAGCTGGTTGCTCCGACGCTTGATTTACAAGGTGATGAACGAGTGCTTGATGCCTGTGCGGCTCCGGGTGGGAAAACAGCCCATATAGCCTCTTATCTTACGACAGGTCAGGTTACTGCTCTGGACTTGTATGACCACAAGTTGGACTTGATTCAAGAAAATGCCCAACGTCTGGGAGTTGCAGATCGGGTTCAAAGGCAAAAATTGGATGCCAGAAAGGTACATGAGTTTTTTGGTCAGGATTCATTTGATAAGATTTTGGTGGATGCTCCCTGTTCAGGAATCGGTCTTTTGCGCCGAAAACCAGATATCAAATACAATAAAGAAACGGCAGATTTCGCGTCCTTACAGGAAATTCAGCTAGAAATATTAGGTAGTGTTTGTCAAACACTAGGCAAAGGTGGTATAATAACTTATAGTACCTGTACTATTGTCTCAGAGGAGAATTTTCAAGTCGTTGAGGCGTTTTTAGAAAGTCATCCTGAGTTCGAGCAGGTAAGACTAGAACATGAATGTAAGGATATCATGAAAGACGGCTGTATCCTCATTACACCTGAATTGTATGGAAGTGATGGATTCTTCATCAGTCAATTTCGCAAGATATCGGATTAGGAAGGAACTGACACATGGAAATTTCATTATTAACAGATGTTGGTCAGAAACGGACAAATAACCAAGACTATGTCAACCACTATGTCAATAGAGCTGGGCGTACCATGATTATTTTAGCTGATGGGATGGGAGGTCATCGCGCAGGGAATATCGCTAGTGAAATGGCGGTAACAGACCTAGGTATAGCTTGGGTCGATACCCAAATCGATACAGTCAATGAAGTGCGTGAATGGTTCGCCCATTACCTAGAAATTGAAAATCAAAAGATTCACCAGCTTGGTCAGGATGAAGCTTACAGAGGCATGGGAACTACTTTGGAAGTCCTTGCTATTATTGATAATCAGGCTATCTATGCTCATATTGGTGATTCGCGTATCGGCTTGATTCGTGGAGAAGAATACCACCAGTTGACGAGCGACCATTCTTTGGTCAATGAATTGCTCAAGGCTGGTCAATTGACACCAGAAGAGGCAGAAGCTCATCCTCAAAAAAATATTATCACCCAGTCTATTGGGCAAAAAGATGAAGTTCAGCCTGATTTTGGGACAGTTATCCTTGAGTCAGGTGACTATCTCTTGCTCAATAGTGACGGCTTGACCAACATGATTTCAGGCAGTGAGATTCGTGATATTGTAACCAGTGATATTCCTTTGGCAGATAAAACGGAGACACTTGTTCGTTTTGCTAACAATGCAGGAGGTTTAGACAACATTACGGTTGCCCTTGTTTCTATGAACGAGGAGGATGCAGAATGATCCAAATCGGCAAGATTTTTGCCGGACGCTATCGGATTGTCAAACAAATTGGTCGAGGAGGCATGGCGGATGTCTACTTGGCCAAAGATTTGATTCTGGACGGGGAAGAAGTGGCAGTGAAGGTTCTGAGAACCAACTACCAGACAGACCCGATAGCTGTGGCTCGTTTTCAGCGTGAAGCGAGAGCTATGGCAGATTTAGACCATCCTCATATCGTTCGGATAACAGATATTGGCGAGGAAGACGGTCAACAGTACCTAGCTATGGAGTATGTGGCTGGACTTGACCTCAAACGCTATATCAAGGAACACTATCCTCTTTCTAATGAAGAAGCCGTCCGTATTATGGGACAAATCCTCTTAGCCATGCGTTTGGCCCATACTCGAGGAATTGTTCACAGAGACTTGAAACCTCAAAATATCCTCTTGACACCAGATGGGACTGTCAAGGTTACAGACTTTGGGATTGCAGTAGCCTTTGCTGAGACGAGTCTGACTCAGACTAACTCGATGCTGGGTTCGGTTCATTACTTGTCACCAGAGCAGGCGCGTGGTTCAAAGGCGACTGTACAAAGTGATATCTATGCCATGGGGATTATTTTCTATGAGATGCTGACAGGTCATATTCCTTACGATGGAGATAGTGCGGTGACCATCGCCCTCCAGCATTTCCAGAAACCACTGCCGTCCGTTATTGATGAGAATCCATCTGTGCCCCAGGCTTTGGAGAATGTTGTTATCAAGGCAACTGCTAAGAAATTGACAGATCGCTATAAATCAGTTGCTGAAATGTATGTGGATTTGTCTAGTAGTTTGTCTTATAATCGTCGTAATGAACCAAAGCTGGTCTTTGACGATGCGACTAAGGCAGATACCAAGACTCTACCAAAAGTATCCCAGAGCACCTTGACCTCAATTCCTAAGGTGCAAGCGCAGACAGAACACAAACCAATCAAAAAAACAAGCCAGGCTGTGACAGAGGAAACTTACCAACCACAAGCACCGAAAAAACGTAGATTTAAGATGCGTTACCTGATTTTTTTGGCCAGCATTGTATTGGTGGCAGCTTCTCTGATTTGGATACTATCCAGAACTCCTGCAACCATTGCCATTCCAGATGTGGCAGGTCAGACAGTTGCGGAAGCCAAGGAAACGCTCAAAAAAGCCAATTTTGAGATTGGAGAGGAGAAGTCAGAGGCTAGTGAAAAGGTGGAGGAAGGGCGGATTATCCGTACAGATCCTGGCGCTGGAACTGGTCGAAAAGAAGGAACGAAAATCAATTTGGTTGTCTCATCAGGCAAACAATCCTTCCAAATTAGTAATTATGTCGGCCGGAAATCCTCTGATGTCATTGCGGAATTAAAAGAGAAAAAAGTTCCAGATAATTTGATTAAAATTGAGGAAGAAGAGTCCAAGGAGAGTGAGGCTGGAACGGTCATGAAACAAAGTCTACCAGAAGGTACGACCTATGACTTAAGCAAGGCAACTCAAATCGTCTTGACAGTAGCTAAAAAAGCTACGACGATTCAATTAGGGAACTATATTGGACGGAACTCTACAGAAGTAATCTCAGAACTCAAGCAGAAGAAGGTTCCTGAGAATTTGATTAAGATAGAGGAAGAAGAGTCCAGCGAAAGCGAACCAGGAACGATTATGAAACAAAATCCAGGTGCAGGTATCCTTTATGATTTGAGTAAACCTACTCAAATCGTCTTGACAGTAGCTAAAAAAGTTACAAGTGTTGCCATGCCGAGCTACATTGGTTCCAGCTTGGAGTTTACTAAGAATAATTTGATTCAAATTGTTGGGATTAAGGAAGCTAATATAGAAGTGGTAGAAGTGACGACAGCGCCTGCAGGTAGTGCAGGAGGTATGGTTGTTGAACAAAGTCCTAGAGCAGGTGAAAAGGTAGACCTCAATAAGACAAGGGTCAAGATTTCAATCTACAAACCTAAAACAAGTTCAGCTACTCCTTAAAATCAGATGGATAATCAAAATGAGTAATCAATCTTTGTCATGATTTCATGGCAAAGATTTTTTTTGACTCCGGATTTGTGATAGAATAGAAGAAGTTGATAAAAGGAGGAAAGCATGGAAGAATCAAAAGAATTAAATGCCGTTATTGATGTGATTATGTTAGCTGGGACCATTCTCCTCAAAAGTGGATCAGAGATTCATCGTGTAGAAGATACCATGATCCGTATTGCGCATTCGCAGGGGATTGTGGATTGCAATGTTCTTGCCATGCCTGCTGCCATCTTTTTTTCCATTGAAAATACCAATATTTCGCGTATGAAGCGCGTGACCTCCTCTTCTTATAACATCGAAAAAGTCTGCGATGTCAACCAGATTTCTCGTCAGTTAGTAGGTGGAAAGCTTGATTTAGAAACAGCCTTTAAGCAATTGACGGCTTTGCAAGCTCAACCCCTTCCCTATACTAAGTTGCAGGTAACTTTGGCTGCGACCTTTAGTGCCCCTTTCTTTTCAGTTATGTTTAGTGGAAACATCTACGACGCACTTGGGGCAGGAGTGGCTACCTTATTTGGTTTTGCCTTTTCCCTTTATGTGGAGAAGTTTATCCGAATTCCCTTTGTGACAGCCTTTGCTGGAGCCTTTGTCTTTGGGATGATTGCCCAGTTTTGGGCTCGCTACACAGGCTTTCCTTCAACAGCAGATTTGATTATAGCTGGTGCGGTCATGCCGTTTGTACCAGGTATTGCCTTGACCAATGCGGTCCGTGATATTATGACTAACCACATAAACTCTGGTATGAGTAAGATGTTTGAATCCCTGCTCATTACCCTTGCTTTAGGGGCGGGAACTTCTGTCGCCTTGGTATTGATGAACTAATATGACACTAACAACCTTTTTATTACAAGCAGTGGCAAGTCTTCTTGCTATTATCACTTTTTTAATCGTACTCAATGTGCAACGCTCTATGCTCTTACCTGGAGGGATTTTGGGCATGGCTGTCTGGCTAATCTATCTCTTGCTCAAGGAACCGACCAATGTTATTGTGGCTACCTTCATTGCGGCCATTATCGGTTCATGTGTCAGCCAGATTTTAAGTATTCTTTATAAGACACCTGCTGTGGTCTTTATCTTGGCCATCTTGGCACCCTTGGTTCCGGGTTATCTCTCCTATCGGACAACTGCCTTTTTTGTGACGGGGGATTATAATAAAGCACTGGCAAGTGCAACCTTGGTTGTCATGCTGGCTCTGGTAATTTCTATTGGCATGGCTAGCGGAACAGTGATTCTCAGACTTTATTCTTACCTACGAAAACAGCATAATAGTTAGATTCATAAGGGGCTTGATTTGGTGAATCAAGTCTTTTTTCTCTCTTTTACTGCCATTTGTGATAAAATAGTAATGAACGATTTTTTACATGAATGATAAAACAGAGGTAAATATGACAATCGGTATTGATAAGATTGGTTTTGCGACCAGTCAATATGTCTTGAAATTACAAGACTTAGCAGAAGCGAGGGGAATTGACCCTGAAAAATTAAGTAAAGGACTCTTACTAAAGGAATTGAGTATTGCGCCTCTAACTGAGGATATCGTGACCTTGGCGGCCAGTGCTAGTGACTCTATTTTAACTGAGCAAGAAAGAGCAGAAATCGATATGGTCATTGTGGCTACCGAGTCAGGAATTGACCAGAGTAAGGCTGCTGCCGTCTTTGTGCATGGCTTGCTTGGTATCCAGCCCTTTGCTCGTAGTTTCGAAATCAAAGAAGCCTGCTATGGAGCGACAGCTGCCCTTCATTATGCCAAATTGCATGTGGAAAATTCTCCACAGTCCAAGGTCTTGGTCATTGCCAGTGATATTGCCAAATATGGTATTGAAACTCCAGGAGAACCAACTCAAGGTGCCGGCAGTGTGGCCATGTTGATTACACAAAATCCGCGCATGATGGCCTTTAATAATGACAATGTGGCTCAGACCCGTGACATCATGGATTTCTGGCGACCAAATTACTCAACAACCCCTTATGTAAATGGTGTTTATTCTACCCAGCAATACTTGGATAGTTTGAAAACGACTTGGCTTGAATACCAAAAACGCTACCAGCTTACTTTGGATGATTTTGCGGCGGTTTGCTTCCACTTGCCTTATCCTAAATTAGCGCTAAAAGGCTTGAAAAAAATCATGGATAAGAACTTGCCTCAGGAGAAAAAAGACCTCTTGCAAAAGCATTTTGATCAGTCTATTCTCTACAGTCAAAAGGTGGGGAATATCTACACAGGTTCGCTTTTCCTTGGACTTTTGTCTCTCTTGGAAAATACAGATAGCTTGAAAGCTGGGGATAAAATTGCTCTTTATAGTTACGGAAGTGGTGCTGTGGCTGAGTTCTTCAGTGGTGAATTGGTTGAAGGATATGAAGCTTATCTGGATAAAGACCGTTTGAACAAGCTCAATCAACGAACTGCCTTATCTGTTGCTGACTATGAAAAAGTCTTCTTTGAGGAAGTAGAGTTAGATGAAACAAATTCTGCCCAGTTTGCTGGCTATGAAAATCAAGATTTTGCCTTGGTTGAAATTGTGGACCACCAACGACGTTATAGCAAGGTTGAAAAATAATGAAGATAAGTTGGAATGGATTTTCTAAAAAATCATACCATGAGCGCCTTGAGTTGTTGCGAGCTCAGGCGCTCCTTAGTCCTGAGAGACAAGAGAGTTTGGAGCAGGATGAACAGATTGGTGTGACTGTGGCAGACCAGCTGAGTGAGAATGTAGTGGGAACTTTTTCTCTGCCTTATTCGCTGGTTCCAGAGGTCCTTGTCAACGGTCAGGAATACACAGTTCCCTATGTGACAGAAGAACCGTCCGTAGTTGCTGCGGCCAGCTATGCCAGCAAAATCATCAAGCGAGCAGGCGGTTTTACTGCTCAAGTCCATGAGCGCCGGATGATTGGTCAGGTAACCCTTTATCAAGTTGATGATCCTGAAAAAGCGCAAGAGAAGATTGCCAGCAAGAAGTCTGAGCTCTTGGAGCTTGCCAATCAAGCCTATCCTTCTATCGTTAAACGTGGAGGTGGGGCGCGTGATTTGCATGTAGAGCAGATCAAAGGCGAAACAGATTTCCTAGTCGTCTATCTTCATGTTGATACCCAAGAAGCCATGGGAGCCAATATGCTCAACACCATGCTAGAAGCCTTGAAACCAATATTAGAAGAATTCAGTCAGGGACAGAGTCTCATGGGAATCCTGTCCAACTACGCGACCGATTCTCTAGTGACTGCAAGCTGTCGCATCGCTTTTCGCTACTTGAGCCGCCAAAAGGATCAAGGACGAGAAATTGCGGAGAAAATAGCTTTGGCTAGCCAGTTTGCGCAGGCTGATCCTTATCGAGCTGCTACCCACAATAAAGGGATTTTTAATGGTATAGATGCCATTTTAATAGCCACTGGTAATGACTGGCGTGCCATTGAGGCAGGGGCCCATGCTTTTGCCAGTCGAGATGAACGCTACCAGGGTCTTAGTCAATGGACGCTGGACCTTGAAAGAGAAGAATTGGTTGGTCAAATGACTCTTCCTATGCCTGTAGCAACCAAGGGTGGCTCTATCGGCCTCAACCCCCGTGTAGCTCTTAGTCATGAACTACTGGGAAATCCTTCTGCCAAAGAATTATCCCAGATTATCGTGTCTATTGGTCTTGCCCAAAACTTTGCGGCCCTCAAAGCATTGGTCAGCACAGGCATTCAGCAAGGCCACATGAAATTGCAGGCCAAATCCTTGGCACTTCTCGCAGGTGCTAGTGAATCCGAGGTAGCTCCCCTAGTCGAGCGCCTCATCGCAGATAAAACCTTTAATCTAGAGACAGCCCAGCGTTATCTAGAAAACTTAAAATCATAAAAAAACTCAGACGAATTGGTCTGAGTTTTCTTGTGCTTAAATACTTTTTCCTGGTAATAGAGTAACTGGTAAGAAGTAGCCTGTTGTCGCGACTTCCTTGCCTTCGATCTTTTGCAAGAGAAGGTCAACAGTGAGGCAGGCAATCTCTTCCAAAGGTTGCTTGATAGTAGCTAGTTGAGGATAGTAATTCTCGATAAAGTAAGTCCCATCATATCCGATGACCTTGAGCTCTTCTGGTACAGAAATTCCCAGTTCCTGAGCAATTTTAATGACCAGAATAGCGGTCAAATCATCCGAAGCAAAGATGGCATCTGGTTTTTGACGGGTCAAGATATTCTTGATTTCCATTTCTTTTCTGACGGGAGAAAAGTCACTGGAAACATTGATAATAGGAGCTTTTGGGAGTACAGATGCAAAACCAGCGTGGCGTAGTCCAGTAGGCGAATTGGAATTATCATTCCCTGTAATCATGATGATAGACTGGGCGCCTGTCTTAACTAAGGTCTGGGCAGCAAGGACCCCACCAGCGTAGTTGTCAGAGGAAACAACAGGAATGTCTGGCGATAGGTTTCGGTCAAAGGAAATAATCGGCGCTGTCACGCGATTGTAGTCTTCAATTCCTAGGTTGTGACTACCAGAAATGATACCGTCCACCTGATTGGCTTCCAACATTTCGATGTACTCACGTTCTTTTTCAGAATCGTGCTCACTGTTGCAGATGATGGTCTTGTACCCATTTTTGAAGAGTTGGTGTTCCAGCTTATCAATCAATTCTGCATAGAAAACATTGGAAATATTGGGGAAAATCAAACCGATTAACTTGGCTGACTTTCCTTGTAGACTGCGAGCTAGGTTGTTGGGTTTATAGCCCAATTCTCGCATGGCTTCATTGACCTTTTGAATGGTTTTTTCAGAGAGATAACCTTTTTTGTTGATAACCCGAGAAACGGTAGTAGGGCTGACGCCTGCAAGTTTGGCGACATCAGTTAGTTTTGCGACCATAATCTAATTCATAGTAAGTTCCAGTTGGGTTTCCAGATTTAATCAGGATACCATTTTGGTCCGCATGTGGAAAGACACGACCGGAAAATACTTTTTCTCCTTTATTGATGAAAATTTCAAAGACAGAGTTATCGATGAAGATTGTAGCAGTAGTAGCTTGATTGTCGATAGGGCAAGAGCGAGTTGTTCCAAATTCTTGGGCATACTGTTCTCCAGCCTGGCTACGCTCCACTGTCACTTGACCATTTACAAGGTCAAAGTTGATGGAAAGTCCCTTGCCTTCTTGATTAGCAAGTAAGACAATCTCGCTCTGGCTATTAGCTTCCAAGTTGAGTTCAAGTTCGTAAGTGTTCTTGGTTTGGGCACGATTTGAGAAAGGTTCTTCAGAAGCACGAAGATCCTTGATAGCTGCGACTGGGTATTGGTAGAGTTTGCCGTCTTTGATAGTTAGTTCCTTGACCAAAGAGAGGGTTCCTTGATGCTCAAAACGGTCAGATGGATATGAAACATCAGGCAAGCCAAGCCAGCTAACAGCTAGAGCACGTCCATCAGGAGCGTTGAAGGCTTGAGTTGCATAAGCTTCGAAACCATAGTCCATGTTTTGAAGTTGAGATACATCTACCATTTTAGCATTTTCAGGGTCAAAGGAAGCCCCAATCTTATACATATTTGGAAAGATATTATCGTAGTCTAGAACTTTCTTATCCAATCCTTGTGGGCAGTAGAGAAGGACAGGTTGTTCCCCTACAAAGACCAGATTTGGACATTCCATCATGTAGGCAGTACGGTCGTTAGCAAAGTCAAGGTTGCCAACGGCTTGCCAGTTTGTATAGTCGTTGTCTACAGCCTTGTAGAGACGGACGAAGCCTTTTTTATCCAAGTCCTGTCCACCGACGATGGCATAATATTGACCTTTAAAGTTAAAAATTTGTGGATCGCGGAAGTGGTCTGTAGAGTCTGCTGGCTGTTCAATCAAGATCTTATCAATCTTTGTAATCTTGCCATCCTTATCCATCAAAGCTCCAATCTGGTAAGGGTGACGGATCCAGTTTTCATCACGGACATTTCCTGTATAAAATAGGAACAAGTTATCGCCAAACTGCATGGCAGAACCAGAGTAGGCACCGTGGCTATCTAATGGAGTATCAGGCAAAACTTTGACTCCAGTTTCTGTGAAATGAACCAAATCATCGCTTTCTAGCTGTGCCCAAGATTTCAAACCGTGGGCTGCACCAAAAGGAAAATTCTGGTAAAAGAGGATCCACTTGCCATCAAAGTAAGAAAAGCCATTTGGGTCGTTGAGAAGTCCTGTTTTTGGCTCAACATGGTAATGAGTATGCCATGGAGATTGTGCCATATTTTCCTTAATATTCTTAATTTCTTCTTGTGTCCAATCTTGATAAAGTCTGTAACGACGCTCAGTTGTCCATTCCATTCATTCATTCCTCCAAAAATCTTATCACTTTAATAGTAACCGTTTTCGATAAAAAATGCAAGCCTTTTATGTTAAAAAAGAGAAAAAACTGTCAAACGTTTATCATAAAATAAATGCAGGAAATCAATCAAATTTTCACAAAAATATGAAAGAGAATGAAATAAAACCCTTTTAACCAAGATTTTAAACTTATTTTTTTAAGGAACACCTGATAAAACAGTCAAAATCAATCAATCTAAAGCGAGCAAACTAAGTGGATAGAATATTTTTTCTGCAAAACGCTTGACATATTTCTAAAACATGATAAAATAATAGTCGTAGGGCGAATAAAATCGCTTTCAAACAAGAACAAAATTTTATATAAGGAGATTTTTGCAAATGAACAATCAGGAAATTGCAAAAAAAGTCATCGATGCCTTGGGCGGACGTGAAAATGTCAACAGTGTTGCCCACTGTGCGACTCGTCTTCGTGTCATGGTCAAAGATGAAGGAAAAATCAATAAAGAAGTGATTGAGAACTTGGAAAAAGTTCAAGGTGCTTTCTTTAACTCAGGTCAATACCAAATCATCTTTGGTACTGGTACAGTAAACAAAATGTACGATGAAGTTGTTGCACTTGGTTTACCAACATCATCTAAAGATGACATGAAAGCAGAAGCTGCTAAACAAGGGAACTGGTTCCAACGTGCTATCCGTACTTTCGGTGACGTTTTCGTTCCAATCATCCCAGTTATCGTAGCGACAGGTCTCTTCATGGGTGTGCGTGGTCTTTTCATTGCTCTTGAAATGCCACTTCCAGGAGACTTTGCAACTTACACACAAATCTTGACAGATACAGCCTTCATCATCTTGCCAGGTTTGGTTGTTTGGTCAACCTTCCGTGTATTCGGTGGTAACCCTGCCGTTGGTATCGTTCTTGGTATGATGCTTGTTTCTGGCTCACTTCCAAACGCTTGGGCAGTTGCTCAAGGTGGTGAAGTAACAGCTATGAACTTCTTTGGTTTCATCCCTGTTGTTGGTTTGCAAGGTTCCGTTCTTCCAGCCTTCATCATCGGGGTTGTCGGAGCTAAATTTGAAAAAGCTGTCCGCAAGGTCGTTCCAGATGTCATTGACCTTTTGGTAACACCATTCGTGACACTTTTGGTTATGTCTATCCTTGGACTATTTGTCATCGGACCAGTCTTTCACGTTGTTGAAAACTACATCCTTATCGCGACAAAAGCGATCCTTAGTATGCCATTTGGTCTTGGTGGTTTCTTGATTGGTGGGGTTCACCAATTGATCGTCGTGTCAGGTGTGCACCATATCTTCAACTTGCTTGAAGTTCAATTGCTTGCTGCTGACCATGCTAACCCATTCAACGCTATCATCACTGCTGCTATGACAGCTCAAGGTGCTGCAACTGTTGCGGTTGGTGTTAAAACTAAAAATCCAAAACTAAAAACACTTGCTTTCCCAGCTGCTCTTTCTGCCTTCCTCGGTATTACAGAGCCTGCTATCTTCGGGGTGAACTTGCGCTTCCGTAAACCATTCTTCCTCTCATTGATTGCTGGTGCAATCGGTGGTGGATTGGCTTCTATCCTTGGACTTGCTGGTAATGGTAGTGGTATCACCATCATCCCTGGTACAATGCTTTATGTTGGTAACGGACAACTTGCCCAATACCTTCTTATGGTAGCTGTATCATTTGCACTTGGTTTTGCTCTTACTTACATGTTTGGTTATGAGGATGAAAAAGAAGTTGCTACTGAAGCGGCGACAGAACGTTTGGTCCAAGAAGAAACAACTGGCAACATTCCAGCAGCTCTTCAAAATGAAACACTTGTAACTCCTATCGTTGGCGATGTTGTAGCTCTTGCTGATGTCAATGACCCAGTCTTCTCAAGTGGAGCTATGGGACAAGGTATCGCTGTGAAGCCAAGTCAAGGTGTGGTATATGCACCAGCTGATGCTGAAGTTTCAATTGCCTTTCCAACAGGACACGCTTTTGGTTTGAAAACAACTGATGGTGCTGAAGTTTTGATTCACGTTGGTATTGACACTGTATCTATGAACGGTGACGGTTTTGAAGCAAAAGTTGCTCAAGGTGACAAGGTTAAAGCTGGCGATGTTCTTGGAACATTTGACTCAAACAAAATCGCTGCAGCTGGACTTGATGATACAACAATGGTTATCGTTACAAACACAGCTGACTTCTCTTCAGTAGCTCCAGTCGCAACAGGTTCAGTTGCGAAGGGGGATGCTCTTATCGAAGTGAAAGCCTAATACTCTTCGAAAATCAAATTCAAACCATGTCAGCTTCGCCTTGCCGTAGATATATGTAACTGACTTCGTCAGTCTTATCTACAACCTCAAAGCATTGCTTTGAGCAACCTTCGGCTAGCTTCCTAGTTTGCTCTTTGATTTTCATTGAGTACTATATTCCCTCTCAAAATGAAAACGAACAAATGACATGTTTGTTCGTTTTTGCTTGAATGGTAAGATTTACAGAGGAAAATCTAAAAAATAGAGAAATTTAGACTTTCGAAATATGCTATAATAAAGAAAATAAAAACAAGAGGTTTATCATGACAAAATTATATGGAAGCTTGGAAGCGGGCGGTACAAAGTTTGTCTGTGCTGTCGGTGATGAAAACTTTAACGTTGTAGAAAAAACACAATTTCCAACAACAACTCCAATCGAAACAATCGATAAAACCATCGAGTTCTTTTCAAAATTCGATAACCTTGCTGGTCTTGCAGTTGGTTCATTTGGTCCCATTGATATTGATAAAAATTCAAAAACTTATGGTTTTATCACAACAACTCCAAAACCTCACTGGGCAAATGTAGACTTGCTTGGTGCCCTTCGTCGCGCCCTTAACGTGCCAATGTACTTCACAACAGACGTAAACAGCTCTGCCTATGGTGAAGTGGTTGCCCGTAACAATGCTGGTGGCCGTATCGAAAACTTGGTTTACTACACAATCGGTACAGGTATCGGTGCAGGTGTCATCCAACGTGGTGAGTTTATCGGTGGTGTGGGTCACCCTGAAATGGGTCATTATTATGTTGCTAGACACCCAATGGATATTGAAAAAGAGTTTAAGGGTGTTTGTCCTTTTCATAAGGGATGTTTGGAAGGCTATGCAGCTGGTCCAAGTTTGGAAGCTCGTACAGGTGTTCGTGGGGAAAATATTGAACTCAACAACCCTGTTTGGGATGTTCAAGCCTACTATATCGCTCAAGCTGCAGTTAATGCGACAGTGACTTTCCGACCAGACGTGATTGTCTTTGGTGGAGGGGTTATGGCTCAACAACACATGCTGGACCGTGTCCGTGAGAAATTTACATCTCTTCTCAATGGTTACCTACCAGTGCCAGATGTGCGTGATTACATCGTGACACCAGCAGTCGCTGGGAATGGTTCTGCTACTCTTGGGAACTTTGTCCTTGCAAAAGAAGTTTCAAAATAAAGCACAAAATCCGCTTGGGAAACCAAACGGATTTTTTATGTGTCAAAGCATTTGCCAGAAGAAGTCGATAATATAGGTCAGACCGTAGGTATAGACCACGAGGGTAAAGGGTTTGGTCAGAATGATGATGGTCATATAGCGCTTGAAGCTCATCTTGGTTAAGGCAGCTAGCATACAGAGAAAGTCAGCTGGACTAATAGGCCAAATCATCATAAAGATAAAGAAACGGTCAAAGCGATTGCCCTTATCCAGCCAGCCAATATACTTGTCATAGGTGCGCTTGCTGACGACAGACTGGACAAAGGCAGCCCCATAGAGGCGCACTAGATAAAAGATAATGGCACAGCCAATCACGATGCCGATATAGTTGTAGATAGTTCCGATGATGTGCCCGTAGATAAAGACCCCAGCTACTGAGGTCAAGGCTCCTGGAATGATAGGGACGACCGTCTGTAAAATCTGTAAAAAGATAAAGAGAGGTGGCCCCCAGATACCTGCCTGCTGGATAAAGGCAGAGAGGGTTTCCTTAGACTGTAAAACCCCAGCCTGATAAGCCCAAATACAGAAAATCAAACTCCCAACCCCACCGACAATCGATGAGATATTGATAACTCGCTGCAGAAGGGGAGAAACAGCTTTCATTTGTTTATCATGTGACATGTGAACTCCTCATAGATAGTATAACTCTACTATACCATATTTTGGAGGAGAAAGGGGGAATGAGTATTTGATAGCAAGAGCCGCCTCATCACTAGTAGCAAGAGAGATAAAAAGACCAAACCAGCAGAACCAGCCCAAGCAGCAGGATAAAGACAACCCCTTAGAAGCGGATTTCTAAGGGGCGTTTTGTATATAAAAGCTTTATATCCTGAGTTAGAATTGATATAATGGTATTAGTTTAAACATATAGTAATTATTGGGAGAGATAAATTAATGGCAAGAGAATATAAATTTCGAGCACTTACTTCAAATAAAGATATAAAAATAAAGCCAGTAACAGAAAGAGCACTTAAATTTGCGATTGACAAAAATTCGGAAGTAACCAACGTAGCTATTACTGGGAATTATGGAGCAGGGAAAAGTAGCGTTGTTGAGAGCTTTGAGTTCCAATGTACAGATAAAAAATTCCTCCATATATCTTTGGGGCAGTATGATGAAACGATAAGCAATGAAAAAAATGGACTAAATAATCGTCAAATCAATACCATTGAAGGGAAAATAATCAATCAATTACTTCATCAAATTAATCCTAATCAAATAAGAAAATCCATTTTTAAAACTCTTGATGCAGAGTCGCAGATTGAACCTTTTAATATTTCGGTCTATTTAGGTTTAGTAATATTACTATCCTTATACTTATTAAATATTTCTTCATGGAAAGGTTTGATTCAGAACTTTTGTTGGCTATCTTGGACTACGAAACCTATTATCTCCCTTCTTGTACTAGTAATTTTATTTATTTTAATTATATATGGAATTTATTTTTTACTGAAACTACAAAAAGATTTTGGTTTTGTCAAAAAATTATCTTTAAAAGCAGAAAAAATTGAAACTGACATTGAAATTTTTTCAAATGATAATTCTAAAGTATCCTATTTTGATCGCTACTTGGACGATGTCCTTTATTTATTCAAGCAATCAGGAGCAGATGTCATAGTATTTGAAGATATTGAACGTTTTAATGATTCTAGAATTTTTGAAAAATTGAAGGAATTAAATATAGTTATCAATAGAAAAAGAAAGATATGTAGGGATTCCAAGTTGGTGTTTTTCTATCTTGTAAAGGATGATTTGTTTGAATCTCAAGAGAGAACAAAGTTTTTTGATTTTATTATTCCGGTAGTTCCAGTTGTCACTGCTTCAAATTCTTATGACCAATTATCAAAAATATTAAAAGATATGGAACTTCATAAGGTGTTAGATGAAAAGTTTTTATTCAATATCTCATTATACCTTGATGATATGCGTCTGATTAATAATATTTGCAATGAGTATCTGACTTATAAAGAAACATTAAGTAAATTACCGTTAGAGAGTGAGAAAATTTTCTCAATGGTAGTCTACAAAAATATTTTCCCTAAAGACTTTTCGCTTTTACAAAAAAATCAAGGATATTTATTTGAATTATTGAACTCAAAAGAAATAGCATTAAAAAATCGTAGGGAGGAATTAAATAGTAAGATAAAAGAATTGGAGAAAAAGATAGAGAAGGCAGATGAAGAACAACTAAACGATGATCTTGAATTATATGGAACTGTTTTGAAAGTACCATATGGGAGAAAAGTAATTAAAGTAAATAGAAAATTTGAATCAGATTTTTCAACGCGCTCAGATTATATAAAAGAGTTACTTGCATATGAAAGTGAAATATGCTCCTTTGACAGTTATTACAATGCACATTATAATCAAAATGAACGTAATGAGGATATTGATTCTATATTTCCAGATAAAAATACTCCAGAATTCCAAGAACGTTTAGAAAATATTAGGAATAAGAAGCTCATAGAAAAATTGGAAAAAGAAATTAAGAAAATGAACGATGAGCTTGGGAAACTAGATAGTTATAAATTATCAGACGTTTATCAATATGCTACAGATATTGATGATTTTAAAAGTGACTTTGCAAAAGAAATAAGAAAGAATCCTCAATTCTCAATAATTTCTTTCCTAATTAGAAATGCTTATATTGATGAGAGCTATCAAGATTATTTGAATCATTTCTATGAAAATACTATAACGGTAGAAGAAAAAGAATATTTAAGAAATGTTGTTTCTGGACGTGATGGTAATTATGATATTTCTTTACCCCATACTAATGAAATAGTTAATCGCTTGTCGATTAAAGATTATAGATATAGTTATGTGCTAAATTATAATTTATTTGACTATTTACTAAATTCCAAAAAAGAAAATGATACTGAGTGTTTAGTTCAAATATTTAAACAAGAGAATGTTTTGGATTTCTTGATTAACTTTTATAATACATTAGATAGATCTACATCAGGTCAAGGTGTAATTTATAAAAAAGAGACTATTAAATTATTTTTTAAGAAATGGTTGGAGCACAATGTTAGTCTTTTTAACGAGTATTTAGAAATTAAAAATGGAGGATATGCTGTTCTAAATAAAAATAGTCTAATACTATCATTAATGAATTTAGTTGATTTGAGTGGTATTCCTGAAAAAACAAAAGTATTGATTTCAGGATATATAAATGATAATCAAGAGCTTCTTTCTCCAAATATGAGTTATGAAATTCAGCAGTTTACTAAAAATTTATCAAATATTGAGATAAAAGTTAGAGAATATGCACAGAATATTTATGGATCCTTATTAGATGCAAAAAAACTTACAGATTATAAAGAAATAATGAATTATATCTATCGGAATGATTTATATTCGATTTCTGAGAATAATTTGAAATTTTTTATAAAATGGAACTTGGGAAAAAGATATACTAATTATGAATATACTCACAAGAATTTTGAGCTTATTAGTAAAAATATTGAATTGAAATCACTGTTTGATTACTGTTTAGATTCGGAAGATAATTTGTTACAATACGCCAATGTTTATATAAAAATATCAAACGGGGAAATGGATGATGATTCTTCTTATATTGAGAACTTGCTTAAACATGATATTTTATTTAAAGTTGAGGATTACGAAGATGGGGGAATAACACCTGCCGTAAGTATATTGAATAGTATTCCAAAATTCTCCATTAAATACACTGTAGAGAAGTTTCAAGGATTATCTAATGATATAAAACTGATAGAATATCTTGTACGGCTTCAAAAAGGGCAAGTTAATTCTGAAATTGTTTGTTCCTACTTTTCTTCATTTAATGATATTGCTGATCGCCTGGTTGATTTTATTAATCAAGATCCCAATTTTGTATTAAACAGAGATATTTTTGTACAACTTGATGAGAAAGTACAGGGAGATTTTTTTGATAAAATTGTATCTGAAGATAATCTGAACTTAACTATCTATAAATCAATGCTTGCATCAATGCAATGGCATTACAATAAATTTGATGTAATGGGGCTTTCGGATGATAGATTAGAAGTTTTGATAGATTTGGAGGTTATAAAATTCAATGCTAATAGTCTTAAGTTCATCAGAGAAGAATATCCATCAATGAAAAATTATTTCATTTCAAGGAATATTGAAAAGTATCTTGAGATTGAAGAAGAGGTTCATGATGAAACGGAACTCAATGATTTGTTGCAATATGAGGAAATAGATGATTCCTATAAGCTACAAATAATAGATATTCTGGATCATGTAAGCTTGAAAAATAAGCAATTTTCTATTAAACTTGTTGCTCATATCCTTGATTCTAAATTTGATATAGATGATTTAAGTTATATAATTAGTTCCAATTATTATGACAATGCAGATGAATCTATCAAAATTAAGATAAGACAGTTAGCTAAAGAAAATTGGGATGATTTGATTAGATTAGATAGTGAAGAAATTAGTATTCAGTTATGCAGAGAGTTATTGACTATGGACGATATTCAGCCTTTAGATCGTACAAGACTGCTCAAGGATAATTTACTATCTAATCCAGAAATGTCAACACATAGGTTAGATTTGTTAGGGGACTATCTAAATCTATTTGAACTGTGGGAGATAATGGTTTTTTTGGGTGATTCTGATGTATATAAAGAATGGGAAAAGGCTTTTGAAAAATTGAATGGGAACGGAAAAGGAAACAATTATGTCACAGTTAAGAAAAGTAATTTCAACGAAAAGATGAGAAATTATCTTTTATCTAAGGGCTTGATTAGCAGTTCGTCCACACAACCTCAAGGAATTCGGTTGAATGGTTTTAGAGAAGGTGAGATTAAGTACTGGTGAGGAAGAAGTAGTAGCACTGCTGACAGATATCGACAGCAAGATTAACGAGACAAATGAAGCAATCCAAAACCAAACAGCTTCTCTACTTGAAATGCTCGGTCAACTCCACGGAACTACACCAGAAGCCGATGCTGAACTCAAAAAGTTTTTGCAAGAGTTTGAAGGGTGATGAGAGTAATTGATTCGCTCATATTCGCTCATATTTCGCTCATTTTTAAGATGCAAATCTGTTTCCATATTTCCTGGAAACTGATAGAAAGTAAGGAGAAACATGGAACAAAGTAATCAAAAATCCCAGTGCCAACAACTATGGGCTAGAAACAAATACCTCGTTTTGAGCCATTCCAGCAATATTTACAATGAGATTCGTCAGTATCTCAAGAATGAAGAGGTGGAGGTGATTCAGGTTCAGGAGATGATTGACCGTGCCTGTCAAATCCCTGAGCATAGAGGTCAAGTCTGCAATGCCTTTCAGCATATTTGGGGTTATTTTAAAAAGCAAGCGACAGATGATGAGCGCAAAGATTATATGCTCTTGTTGGATCGCTACCGCTTTGGTCAGGCTTCTAAAGAAGACTTAATCGCTAAGACTCGAGATTTGCTTGAACGTTACTCAAATACCTACTTGCAACATTCAACTTTACTGAAAGGAAACTCCCATGAGACTTTGGCATGAGGACTTAATTTCACAACTCCCCCGTCCTCAACTCTTGGGGCAACATCGAGAGTGTTGTGCCCTGCGTGGCAATGGCTGGGGCAGAAAGCATGCGACGGTGGACTATGTCTTTACCCACTCGCCCTATCGTCTCTATGCCTATCATCGCTTGATTATGAAGGAAATGGCTGACCGAGGCTATAAGGTCAGTCCAGAGTGGATGGATAAAAACTATCGTGGTAAGATTTGTCCTTCTTATGAGGATTTACCTGAGGAGACTTTGACGAGACCTATTTACAAGGAGCACGATGCTGCCTACTTTGAGGAGTGCCTGGACAATCTCCGAGAGAAGGGGATTGACTTATAGTCTTTTCTAATAACAAGTCATAGTCACTTATAAGAATTACTAATAATACGTTTGAAGAGCCTAACTGCAATAGAGCTATAAAACAAGATATACAAAGGATTTGAGGCATTTGTCTCAAGTCTTTTTCTTTTGTTCAAAATATAGGTATAGTTTCAAACTATATCAAAGCCTAATTTTTTACAATTATACAGACGCATTCTTTTCTGTTAAGATAGTTTCAACAACAAATTTTGGAGGACACATCATGTCAACTACAATCATCGGTTTCCCTCGTTTGGGCGAATTCCGCGAATTAAAATTTACAACTGAAAAATACTTTAGAAAAGAAATCTCAGAAGAAGAACTCTTGGCAGCAGCAAAAGATTTGCGTGCTAAACACTGGAACATTGTCAAAGAAAAAGGCATCACTGAAATTCCATCAAATGACTTTTCTCACTATGACAACTTCCTAGATGCAGCTTTCCTTTTCAACGTGGTACCTGCTTCAGTTCAAAACTTGGACTTGTCTGACCTTGAGCGTTACTTCGCTTTGGGTCGTGGTTACCAAGGAGAAAAAGGAGACGTTCGCGCCCTTCCAATGAAGAAATGGTTCAACACCAACTACCACTACATCGTTCCTAAATTTGAAAAAGACACTCAAGTCAAACTTGCAGGTCACAAAATCTTTGATGAGTTCCAAGAAGCAAAAGAACTTGGATTGAACACTCGTCCAGTTCTTGTAGGTCCATTCACTTTCCTTCAATTGTCAGACTTTGAAGAAGGTGTGAAAGCAGAAGACTTCGTAGACAGCTTAGTGGCTGCTTACCAAGAAGTTTTTGCTAAATTGGCAGAACTTGGTGCGACTCGCATCCAATTGGATGAAGCGGCTCTTGTAAAAGATTTGACAGCTGAAGAAAAAGCTCTCTTCTTGAATCTTTACAACAAACTTTTGGCTAACAAAAAAGGTCTTGAAGTCTTGCTTCAAACTTACTTCGGAGACGTTCGTGACGTTTACGCTGACCTTGTAAACTTGCCAGTAGATGCTATCGGTCTTGATTTCGTTGAAGGTAAGAAAACTCTTGAATTGGTTAAAGGTGGTTTCCCAGCTGATAAGACTCTTTATGCAGGTATTGTCAATGGTAAAAACATCTGGCGTAACAACTACGAAAAGAGCTTGGCTGTTCTTGAGCAAATCCCAGCTGAAAACATCGTATTGACTAGCTCATGCTCACTTCTTCATGTGCCATTTACAACTGCTAATGAAGAATTTGAACCAGCAATCTTGAACCACTTTGCCTTTGCAGTTGAAAAATTAGACGAAATCCGTGACTTGGATGCTATCCGCAATGGTCAAGGTGAAGAAGCACTTGCGGCTAACAAAGAACTCTTTGCGACTGAGCGTGTTGGTGAAAATGCGGAACTTCGTGCGCGTATCGCTGGCTTGACAGACGCAGACTACACTCGTTTGCCAGCCTTTGCAGAACGTGAAGCTATTCAAGAAGAAGCTTTCAAACTTCCAGCTCTTCCAACAACAACGATTGGTTCATTCCCTCAAACAAAAGAAGTTCGTGCGAAACGTTTGGCTTACCGTAAAGGTGAATTGTCTCAAGAAGAGTACGACGCTTTCCTTGCTGAAACGATCGACGAATGGATCAAATGGCAAGAAGATATCGACTTTGATGTCCTTGTTCACGGTGAGTTCGAGCGTAATGACATGGTTGAGTACTTCGGCCAAAACTTGTCAGGTTACCTCTTCTCTAAAAATGGTTGGGTACAATCATACGGTATGCGTGGAGTTAAACCACCAATCATCTGGGGTGATGTAACTCGTCTTAACCCTATCACTGTTAAATGGTCTAGCTATGCACAAAGCCGTACAAACAAACCTGTTAAAGGTATGTTGACTGGACCTGTTACCATTCTCAACTGGTCATTCCCACGTGAAGACATCTCTATCAAGGATTCAACTCTTCAAATCGCCCTTGCAATCAAGGATGAAGTGCTTGACCTTGAAGCTGCTGGTGTGAAAATCATCCAAATCGATGAGGCTGCTCTTCGTGAAAAATTGCCACTCCGTCGTAGCGACTGGTACGAAGACTACCTTGACTGGGCAATTCCTGCCTTCCGCTTGGTACACTCAACAGTAGCGCCAGACACACAAATCCACACTCACATGTGTTATTCAGAATTTACAGATATCATCCCAGCTATCGACAACATGGATGCAGATGTTATTTCCTTTGAAGCTAGCCGTTCAAACCTTGAAATCTTGGACGAACTCAAAGCGAAAAACTTCCAAACAGAAGTGGGACCTGGGGTTTACGATATCCACTCACCTCGTGTGCCAAATGAAGGCGAAATCGACAATACAATCGAAGCCATCCTTGCTAAAGTGCCAAGCAAGAAAGTTTGGATCAACCCAGACTGTGGTTTGAAAACACGTGGTATTCCAGAAACAAAAGAAAGCTTGATCCGCCTTGTTGAAGCAGCTAAAGCTGCGCGTGAGAAATTATAAGATAGGATTTCTCAAGAAGCGCTGTTTGGTCAATCTGCCTGTTTCACTCGGATTCTAGGAGTCCAGCTAACGAAAAAATCAACTAGAAAAGGATAATGACTATGTCACGCCAAACACCGTCACTCTCATTTGAAGTGTTCCCTCCCAACCCAGCCGTGGGTAATGATAACATTATTTCTGCTCTTCAAAATATGCAGGAGTTGGCTCCCCACTTTATCAGTGTGACTGCCAGCAATAATAAATTTAATATCAAGGAAACGACGGTCCGCTTGGCTGACTTTATCCAAAATGACTTAGCGATTCCGACTATTGCTCACTTACCAGCCATCTATTTGACCAAGGACAAGGTTGCTGAAACCATTGCAGACTTGGACAAGGTTGGGGTGCAGAAAATCTTGGCTCTTCGTGGGGATATTATTCCAGATGTGGAACCACAAAAGGATTTCCGCTACGCAACTGACTTGATTGAGTTCATCAAGGAACAAGCCCCTCACTTTGATATTGTCGGTGCTTGTTATCCAGAAGGGCATCCAGATTCACCAAATCAGATTTCAGATATTCAAAATCTTAAGAAGAAAGTAGATGCAGGTTGTTCGAGCCTCGTAACTCAGCTTTTCTTTGACAATGAGCGCTTCTATGATTTCCAAGACAAGTGCATCTTGGCTGGGATTGATGTACCCATTCATGCAGGGATTATGCCAATTCTGAATCGAAATCAGGCTCTCCGCCTCTTGAAGACTTGTGAGAATATCCATCTTCCACGCAAATTTAAAGCCATCTTAGACAAGTATGAGCATGACCCTGAGTCGCTCAGAGCAGCAGGACTTGCCTATGCAGTGGACCAAATCGTGGACTTGGTAACTCAGGATGTTGCCGGTGTGCATCTCTACACCATGAACAATGCTGAAACAGCAAAATACATCCACCAAGCAACCCATGCCTTGTTTAATCATCAGTCCCTAGGATAATAAAAAGCAAACCATTCTTCTCAGGTGTGTACTGACCCCAAAAAGTTAGACAATTAATTTATCCGAAGGATTTAGTTCTGTACTGCACAGGGCTAAGTCCTTTTAGTTTTACCTTAATTCGTTTATTGTTGTAGTAATCAATATAGTCTACAATGGCTTGTTCCAATTGCTTAAGCGACTGAAATGACTTCTCATAACCATAAAACATCTCCTATTTCAGAATCCCAAAGAAGGACTCCATCATACCATTGTCTGAGCTGTTACCCTTACGTGACATGGATGCTTGAATTCCCTTACCCTCAAGAAACTGATGATAAGAATCGTGTTGATATTGCCAACCTTGGTCACTATGGAGAATCGTATTCTCGTAGCGTTTCTCTGTGAATGCCTGTTCCAACATTGTTTTTACTTGTTCTAAGTTGGGTGAAGTTGAAAGATTATAGGCGATAATTTCGCTGTTGAAACCATCTAAAACTGGTGATAAGTAAAGCTTTTGAGTACTTGCTGGAATGGCAAATTCTGTCACATCTGTGTAGCACTTTTCCATTGTTTTAGAGCCTTCAAATTGACGTTGAATGAGATTATCTGCCTTCTTGCCAACATCTCCTTTATGAGAAGAATATTTTCGTTTCTGTCGCATTTTAACTTGTAAATTGAGTACTTTCATCAAGCGTTGAACTCTTTTATGATTTACCAGATAACCACGATTTCTTAGTTCTAAATGAATCCGACGATAACCATAATTTCCCTTATGTTCGATAAAAATGGATTGAATTTCAGCTTTAAGCTCTTGGTCCTTATCTGGTTTATCTAGCTGTTTCAAGTGATAGTAGTAGGTCGAACGAGCTAGTTTAATGGCTTTCAGAAGAATATCTAACGAAAACTCAGTGATTAATTCTTGAACAATTTCTGTCTTTCTTCTTTCTCTTTTCCTCCTTCAATCGGAGTTCTCTTAACTTTTTTAGGATGGCATTCTCCGCTCTCAGGTACTCATTTTCTGCTTGAAGACGTTCTAATTCTGTCATATCTTCAAATCTTTTCTTTGACTTACGTCCCATTTTAGGTGGTCTCCCTCTTGTTTTCTCTACAATAGTATACCTGTTTTTCTTATATTGTGCCACCCAATTCGAAAGTAATCCACTACTTGGAAGAGCATAATCAAGGCTGACACTTCTATAAGAACAACCTTCCAGCAGAACTTTATCTATCATTTCTTGTTTTAGTTCTGGAGAATAATAACGATTCTTCCTTTTTTTGACAAACTTTATTCCGTAACGATCAATCAATTTAATCATGTACATAAGATTAGAATTGTTTATCCCAAATTTATTTGAAAGCTTCTCTAAGCTATATCCTTGTTTTCTAAGTTCATAGATCTGAACTTTATCATCATATGTTAATTTCATAATAAAAACACCCAAAAAGTTAGATTTTTTCTGTCTAACTTTTGGGGTGCAGTTCAGTGAGGGGGATGGTTCCTTTTTAATGGTAAAGACCGTACTTTTTAAGAAAAATATGATAAAATAGACTCTGTACGTACTTGATACAAAGATGAGGGTATTAAAAAAAACAATGTATTTGAACTGTAAGGATTAGCGACACGAACGAGTCAAATCGATGTTATTTGACGAGAGAGTTAGTAAAGCATTTAGCTAATTGCCTGATAGCGATTAGCGTGAAAGGTTTAGATACTTTAGTATTAAATCTTTCTAATGACTAACGGTAGGAAAGAGCGACACGAGCGAGTCAAATCGATATTATTTGACGAGAGAGTTAGTAAAGCATTTAGCTAATCGCCTGATAGCGATTAGCGTGAAAGGATTAGATACTTTAGTATCAAACCTTTCTAATGACTAACGGTAGGAAAGAGCGACACGAGCGAGTCAAATCGATATTATTTGACGAGAGAGTTAGTAAAGCATTTAGCTAATCGCCCGATAGCGATTAGCGTGAAAGGATTAGATACTTTAGTATCAAACCTTTCTAATGATTTGTATCTTGAGTAATTGAACACGGGCTAAATCCCTAGTGAAAAAGATAGATTTCCTGGTGCGCATCGCACACTGCGTCAATCGAATGCTATCTTGAGTAATCGAACCCGGCCGAAAAGCTGTGTAAAAAAGATAAACTGTCTTGTCTTCATCGAAGACTTCATCAGTTTCCTATTTTTACTTTGCTTTTGACGTCCTTGGTATCTTGATCTTTGTAGGCAAGGCGTATAATTTCATCAATCCAAAGGGGATTAAAATGACAAAACAAGTGTTTCAAACGACTTTTGCGGGTCGTGAGTTAATTGTAGAGACTGGTCAGGTTGCTAAGCAGGCAAATGGCTCTGTTGTCGTGCGTTACGGTGAGTCAACTGTCTTGACTGCAGCCGTTATGTCTAAGAAGATGGCAACTGGGGATTTCTTCCCTCTTCAAGTCAACTACGAAGAAAAAATGTATGCAGCTGGGAAGTTTCCTGGTGGCTTTATGAAACGTGAAGGACGTCCTTCAACAGATGCGACTTTGACAGCGCGTTTGATTGACCGTCCAATCCGTCCTATGTTTGCGGAAGGTTTCCGTAATGAAGTGCAAGTGATCAATACGGTTCTTTCTTACGATGAAAATGCTTCTGCACCAATGGCAGCTATGTTTGGTTCATCTTTGGCACTTTCCATTTCAGATATTCCATTTGACGGCCCAATCGCTGGGGTGCAAGTGGGTTATGTGGATGGTCAGATCATCATCAACCCTACGCAAGAACAAGCAGAGCAATCTCTCCTTGAATTGACAGTAGCTGGTACCAAGCACGCCATCAACATGGTAGAGTCAGGTGCCAAAGAATTGTCAGAAGAAATCATGTTGGAAGCCCTCCTCAAAGGGCACGAAGCAGTTAAAGAATTGATTGCCTTCCAAGAAGAAATCGTTGCAGCAGTCGGTAAAGAAAAAGCAGAAGTGGAATTGCTTCATGTGGACGTTGACTTGCAAGCTGAAATCATCGCAGCCTACAACAGTGACCTCCAAAAAGCGGTCCAAGTAGAAGAAAAATTGGCTCGTGAAGCTGCAACTCAAGCAGTTAAGGACCAAGTTACTGCCGTTTACGAAGAAAAATATGCAGACCACGAAGAATTTGACCGTATCATGCGTGATGTGGCTGAAATCTTGGAACAAATGGAACACGCTGAAGTGCGCCGTTTGATCACAGAAGACAAGGTGCGTCCTGACGGTCGTAAGGTTGATGAAATCCGTCCTTTGGATGCGGTTGTTGACTTCCTTCCTCGTGTGCACGGCTCTGGTCTTTTCACTCGTGGACAAACTCAGGCTCTTTCAGTCTTGACCTTGGCTCCGATGGGAGAAACTCAAATCATTGATGGTTTGGATCCAGAGTACAAGAAACGCTTTATGCACCACTATAACTTCCCTCAATACTCTGTAGGGGAAACTGGACGCTACGGTGCGCCAGGTCGTCGTGAAATCGGTCACGGTGCTCTTGGTGAGCGTGCTCTTGCTCAAGTCTTGCCAAGTTTGGAAGAATTCCCATATGCTATCCGTTTGGTAGCAGAAGTTTTAGAATCAAATGGTTCTTCATCTCAGGCTTCTATCTGTGCGGGAACGCTTGCCCTTATGGCTGGTGGTGTGCCAATCAAGGCCCCGGTAGCTGGTATTGCCATGGGACTTATCTCAGATGGAAATAACTACACAGTATTGACAGATATCCAAGGTTTGGAAGACCACTTTGGAGACATGGACTTCAAGGTTGCAGGTACTCGTGATGGGATTACAGCCCTTCAAATGGATATTAAGATCCAAGGGATTACTGCAGAAATCTTGACTGAGGCTCTTGCCCAAGCCAAGAAAGCCCGTTTTGAAATTCTTGATGTGATTGAAGCAACCATTCCAGAAGTTCGTCCAGAATTGGCTCCAACTGCTCCGAAAATTGATACCATCAAGATTGATGTGGACAAGATTAAGATTGTCATCGGTAAGGGTGGAGAAACCATCGACAAGATTATCGCTGAAACAGGCGTTAAGATTGATATCGACGAAGAAGGAAATGTGTCTATCTACTCTAGCGACCAAGATGCTATTAACCGTGCTAAAGAAATTATTGCTGGTTTGGTCCGTGAAGCTAAGGTGGATGAAGTTTACCGTGCTAAAGTCGTTCGTATCGAGAAATTTGGTGCTTTTGTTAACCTCTTTGACAAGACAGATGCCCTTGTTCATATCTCTGAGATGGCTTGGACGCGTACCAATAATGTCGAAGACTTGGTAGCAATCGGGGATGAAGTTGATGTTAAGGTTATCAAGATTGATGAAAAAGGACGTGTGGATGCTTCTATGAAAGCCCTTCTTCCTCGTCCTCCAAAACCTGAACGTGATGAAAAAGGCGAAAAGTCTGAGAGACCTCACCGCCCACGTCATCATAAGGGTCACAAACCTAAGAAAGAATTTACAGAAACACCAAAAGATTCAGAATAAGAAAAGGAGAAATGTATGGGATGGTGGCGCGAAACCATTGATATCGTAAAAGAAAATGATCCAGCGGCCCGCACCACTTTGGAGGTTTTGCTGACTTATCCGGGTGTCAAGGCCTTGGCGGCCCACCGTCTTTCACATTTTCTCTGGAAGCATGGCTTCAAACTCTTGGCTCGTATGCACAGTCAGTTTTGGCGCTTTTGGACTCAGATTGAGATTCATCCAGGTGCCCAGATTGATTCAGGTGTCTTTATCGACCATGGTTCAGGCCTGGTGATTGGAGAGACAGCTATCGTTGAGACGGGAGTTCTCCTCTATCATGGGGTGACTCTTGGGGGAACAGGGAAAGACTGTGGCAAACGCCATCCTACCGTTCGCAAAGGAGCGCTTATATCTGCTCATGCCCAAGTCATTGGACCCGTTGAAATCGGTGAAAATGCCAAGGTCGGTGCAGCAGCAGTTGTTGTGGCAGACGTACCTAGTGATGTGACGGTTGTCGGTATTCCTGCTAAGATTGTCCGTCTTCATGGTAAGAAGGATGAGCCGGTCATCCACGAAGTCGAAGAAAAACGAGAGTACTACGTCAATAAACTCGAGCATGCTAAAGACGCCAGTCACAGATCGTCGGGGTTGTAGAGGATACCTATATGATTCAAGCAAGAAACAAGTTAAGCCAAGAGGAGTTATCTGAGGCGAAAAAACTAATTAACTGTTGTCAAAACTATGACGGTACCTATCGTGATCCCTATCTCTCTAACATGCTTAATTTTGACCCAAACATGCCCGCCTTTTTCCTTTATTATGAAAAAGGCGAACTTGTTGGTCTCTTAACTGTCTATGCAGATGACCAAGATGTGGAAGTGACGATACTGGTTCATCCAGATCATCGCCGTCAGGGAATTGCGCGTGCATTGTTTACTAGTTTTGAGAGAGAAACAGCTTCTTTCCCTATTCGTTCAGTTACTTTTCAGACAGAACGTATTTTTCTAGAACGTCATCCTGATTTTGTTAGCAACTGGGGATTGGTCGAGGACGAGGATACAGAAACTTGGTTAGGTAAGGATAGAAGACCTTATCCGTTAGCAAAGCTTTCCAATCTTGAAGTTTTGTTAGCAGATAGTTCGTTTCAGGAGCAAATTAGTCAGTTAAAATTTCAGGCATTCTCAGAGGAACATGAATCTAGAGAAGTTGTGGATAGATATGTCGCTGAAGCTCTGAAGGATCCAGAAAGTCGCCTGTATATTTTATTAAAAGACGGTCAGGTTATTGGAACTTGCACGGTTGATTTATCGACTAATACTAATTACCTCTATGGTTTGGCAATATCGGAACCTGAACGTGGAAAAGGCTATGGAAGCTACTTAACAAAATCCCTTGTCAACCAATTGATTGAGCAAAATGATAAGAAATTTCAGATTGCAGTGGAAGATAGCAATGTAGGTGCCAAGCGCTTGTATGAAAAAATTGGCTTTGTAAAACAGACTCAGGTGGTTTATCTGAATGAGAAAGGAGCAAGGGATTCCGAAGTGTAGAGACATTCGGACTGAAATTCAATTGAACTCTTAGTAATGAAACTAATTGTTCTTGGATTTTGGATTTCCTGACTATGATTTATGATTAAAATCTATGACACTATGTCTCGTGATTTGCGAGAATTTGTCCCGATTGAGGACGGCAAAGTCAAGATGTATGTTTGTGGGCCAACCGTGTATAACTATATCCACGTGGGGAATGCCCGTTCAACGGTGGCTTTTGATACCATTCGTCGCTATTTTGAGTATCGTGGTTATGAGGTTGCCTATATTTCCAATTTTACGGATGTGGATGATAAGATTATCAACCGTGCCAAGGAAGAAGGTATCACGCCTCAGGAGGTTGCGGACAAGTACATCGCTGCCTTTCGTGAGGATGTGACGGCCTTGGGCGTTAAACCTGCGACTCGCCATCCGCGTGTGGTGGAGTTTATGGCTGACATCATCCGCTTTGTGGAAGACTTGATTGGAAAAGGCTTTGCCTACGAGAGTCAAGGAGATGTCTATTTCCGTGTGGAAAAATCCCACAACTATGCTAAGTTAGCCAATAAAACCTTGGAAGACTTGGAGCTAGGTGCTTCAGGTCGTACCGATGAAGAAACGGCTCGTAAGGAAAATCCTGTAGACTTTGCCCTCTGGAAAGCTGCAAAACCAGACGAGATTTCCTGGGACAGTCCTTGGGGACCTGGTCGTCCGGGCTGGCATATCGAGTGTTCAGTCATGTCGACAGAGATTTTGGGCGACACCATTGATATTCACGGTGGTGGAGCTGACCTAGAGTTTCCTCACCATACCAATGAAATTGCCCAGTCAGAAGCCAAAACAGGCAAGACCTTTGCTAACTACTGGATGCACAATGGCTTTGTCAATATCGATAATGTCAAGATGTCCAAGTCCTTGGGTAACTTTATCACCGTACATGATGCCCTTAAAACTCTTGATGGGCAAGTGCTTCGATTCTTCTTTGCGACACAACATTACCGTAAGCCTATCAACTTTACGGAAAAGGCAGTGCGTGATGCAGAGACCAATCTCAAGTATCTAAAGAACACTTACGAGCAACTATTTTCAGGAACTGTAGATGCTCAAGAGTTACAAACATTTAAAGATAAGTTTGTAGCAACTATGGATGAAGATTTTAACGCTGCTAACGGTATCACAGTGGTCTTTGAAATGGCCAAATGGATTAACTCAGGTAACTATGATGCAAGTGTTAAGGAAGCTCTTGCGGCTATGTTAGAGGTCTTTGGAATTGTCTTTGTTGAGGAAGTTTTGGATGCAGAGATTGAAGACTTAATCCAAAAACGCCAAGAAGCGCGTGCCAATCGAGACTTTGCGACAGCGGACCAGATCCGTGACCAATTGGCTGCTCAAGGGATTAAGCTCCTTGATACCAAAGATGGAGTGAGGTGGACACGTGATTGATGTCAATCTCATTAACGGGATTGCGTTAGCTTTTGAGGGAGATGCGGTTTATTCCATGTATATTCGTCGTCACCTCATTCTAAAAGGTATGACCAAACCCAATAAACTCCATCAAGAAGCGACCAAGTATGTGTCGGCCAAAGCTCAGGCTCGCCTGATTTCCCTTATGTTGGAGGAGCAAGTCCTGACGGAAAAAGAAGAAGAAATCTACAAACGTGGCCGCAATACCAATAGCCACACCAAGGCCAAAAATGCTGATGTGGTGACTTACCGTATGTCCACAGGTTTTGAAGCAGTCATGGGCTATCTCCATATGACTGAAAATCTGGATCGTCTTGAGAGCTTGATTTCGTGGTGCATCCAAAAAGTGGAGGGCTAGGACATGATGGCAAAAGAACTACAAGACTGGTTTCCTGAAGCTCAGATTTCAGACCAACCAGTAGAGAAAGAGGGCTATCTCACTCTCCCTTTAGCTTCTCAGCAGTGGATTTTGCTGGAGGAAGCTGGGCTCAGTGAGCGTGAAAAGCAGTTGGTTGCTCTTTTGACCCAGCAGGAGCAGGCTCGTTCGCTCAATCCTTGGTATTCTTATCTGATTGAGGGGAAGGGACAGGCACCACAAACTTTTAAAAAGATTCAGTTGGTTTATTGTCATCTTTCCTATTTTCAGCAGGAAAATCTAGCTTCTTGGCTAGATATGATGCGGACTCTTTTTCCCAACTGTCAGACGGTGATTCAGGTCGGAGCTCAGGATTATGTTTTCGTGCTGCAACAAGACAAATACACCTCTGTACGAGCTATTTTAAGTGATACGATTGAAGCGGTTGAGTATGACTTTGGACTTCGTCTCTCTATCATGTTGGGTCAGGTTTGGTCTCAGGCAGGCCATCAAGCCCTATCAGACTTAATCAAAGCAGAGCGAGATTTGTTTAAGACTTGGTGGCGTCAGGGTCACCAAGGTGTTCATACTTTTTCTCAGCTCTATCTTTGGAGTATGGGAGAAAGACTTGTGGACCTGAGAGCAATCAAGGAATGCCTGCACCAGATGATTTTGGATCAGGATCAGATTCAGGAAATCATTCTCTCTCTTTGGGAAAATAGTGCTGTTCTCACTAAAACAGCCCAGCAACTCTATCTGCACCGCAATTCTCTCCAATACAAGATTGATAAGTGGGAAGAATTGACAGGGCTTCAGTTGAAGGAATTGACAGACCTTACTCTGTGTTATCAATTGATTTTACCAGATATTCTCTAAAGTTTTGTGCAAGTTGCACAGAACTTTTTTATTTTTTTGGTCACCTTGCCATAGAAATGTAAAGCGTTTTCATCTATAATAAAACTATCAAAAGACAAAAGGAGTTCACCTCATGGTAGAATTGAATCTTAAAAACATTTACAAAAAATATCCAAACAGCGAACACTATTCAGTTGAAGACTTCAATTTGGACATCAAAGACAAAGAATTTATCGTTTTCGTAGGTCCTTCAGGATGTGGTAAATCAACAACTCTTCGTATGATCGCAGGTCTTGAAGATATTACAGAAGGAACTGCATCTATCGATGGCGTGGTTGTTAACGACGTAGCTCCAAAAGACCGTGACATCGCCATGGTATTCCAAAACTACGCTCTTTACCCACACATGACTGTTTATGACAACATGGCTTTCGGTTTGAAATTGCGTAAATACAGCAAAGAAGACATCGACAAACGTGTGCAAGAAGCAGCTGAAATCCTTGGATTGAAAGAATTCTTGGAACGTAAACCAGCTGACCTTTCAGGTGGTCAACGTCAACGTGTTGCCATGGGTCGTGCAATCGTCCGTGATGCAAAAGTATTCTTGATGGACGAACCTTTGTCAAACTTGGATGCAAAACTTCGTGTATCAATGCGTGCTGAAATTGCTAAAATCCACCGTCGTATCGGAGCTACAACTATCTACGTAACTCACGACCAAACAGAAGCGATGACACTTGCAGACCGTATCGTTATCATGTCAGCAACTAAGAACCCTGCTGGTACAGGTACTATCGGACGTGTAGAACAAATCGGTACTCCTCAAGAAGTTTACAAAAACCCAGTTAACAAATTCGTAGCAGGATTCATCGGAAGCCCAGCTATGAACTTCATCAACGTGAAATTGGTTGGTAGCGAAATTGTTTCTGACGGTTTCCGTTTGAAAGTTCCAGAAGGAGCATTGAAAGTTCTTCGTGAAAAAGGCTACGAAGGAAAAGAATTGATCTTCGGTATCCGTCCAGAAGATGTGAATGCAGAACCTGCTTTCCTTGAAACATTCCCAGAATCAGTTGTCAAAGCTACTATCTCTGTATCAGAATTGCTTGGTTCAGAATCTCACCTTTACTGCCAAGTTGGTAAAGACGAATTTGTTGCCAAAGTTGATGCTCGTGACTACTTGCAAACAGGTGCAACAGTTGAACTTGGATTTGACTTGAACAAAGCACACTTCTTCGATGTAGAAACTGAAAAAACAGTCTACTAAGATTAATGAAACTCAAAACACTGCTAGAAATCTGGCAGTGTTTTTTTGAGATTGCGTAGAAAAAACTCTCCATGTACTTGGAGAGCTAATTTATTATTCTGCGGCTTGTTGCCAACGTTTTGCTAGCATATGAGATAGGCTCGAAATTGCTAGGTTGAAGCTGAAGTAGATGAGGGCAATCAGGATATAAAGACTGAAGACCTGCTCTGGTTCGAAATAACGGCCCATGAGAATTTGGCTAGCTCCAAAGAGCTCTTGTAGGGCGATAACAGAGTAGAGAAGACTGGTATCCTTAATCACGGTAACAAACTGAGAAATGATGGCTGGTAGCATTTTACGGATCGCTTGTGGGAGAATGATGTGGTAGAGGATTTGTGCAGAAGTAAATCCTTGCGACATTCCTGCTTCATACTGTCCCTTGTCAACTGCATTGAGACCGCCTCGAATAATCTCAGCCAAGGCTGCTGAGGTAAAGAGGGTAAAGGCTGTAATACCTGCTGGAGTGGACTTCATCTTAAAAACTAAAAAGATAGTGAAAATCCAGAGGAGGTTGGGAACGTTACGCACAAATTCGATATAAATGCTGGAAATAATGCGCAAGATAGGATTTTTCCCATTTCTCATGACGGCTAGCACCGTTCCGATAAGGGTAGAGAGGACGATGGCAATCAGAGAAATATAGAGGGTCAAGCCAAATCCTTTAAAGATAAAGACTAGGTTATCTGGGGTCAAAACTTCTAAAATGGATTCCATAGTAACCTCCTAAAGTGAATAGGCTTTTTTGTTGGCTTGCTCCATCTTGCGACCAAACTGGGCAACAGGGAAGCAAAGAGAGAAGTAGAGCAGGGCAGCGCCTAAAAAGGCTGGAATGTAGTTTCCGTTAAGAGCCGACCAAGACTTGGTCACAAACATCAAGTCCACTCCAGAGATGATAGCGACTGTCGAGGTGTTCTTGATGAGGTTAACGATTTGGTTAGTCAAAGGTGGGAGAATGATACGGAAAGCCTGAGGCAAGATAATCAAACGCATAGCACTGATATAGGTAAAACCTTGCGACAAGGCAGCCTCCATCTGACCGCTAGGAATAGACTGAATACCTGAGCGGATCACCTCAGCAATATAGGCACCGTGATAGAGCCCTACGCAGAGTACAGCTGTCCAATAAATCGGAATCATGATGATATGGTCACTGATAAGAGGTAGGCCATAAAAAACGATGACAAACTGCACCAAGAGGGGAGTGTTTTGATAAAATTCCACAAAGATGCGAGCTAAAATACGCAAAATCGGACGTTTGCTGGTTGACATGGCTCCGAAGAAGATGCCTAAAACCATGGCTAGGATAAAGGCTCCAATCGCTAGAGCAAGGGTGAAGAGGAAACCATTGAAAAATTGTCCAAAATCCTGAAAATAGGCTGTCCAAGATGATAAATCTGTCATAGGGTGTCCTCCTTAATCTGCGGTATGGCTAGATGGTTTGAGCTTGTAACGGTCATAAAGTTTCTGCAAACTACCATCCTTGCTCCATTTGGTAACCAAGTTATCGAGATAGTCGTTAAGCTCTGTATTTGATTTCTTGGTAACAATACCGTAGTCTGATGGCTTGAAACTATCATCTAGTAGTACTGTGCGTTTGCTGATGTAGCCAGATAGAATAGAGCGGTCAACGGAAAAGGCATCAATACGGTGAGCATGAAGGGAAGTAATCAATTCTGGATAAGAACCAAGTTCGACGAATTTAAACTTCAGACCTTTCTTTTTACCTAGTTCGGTAATCAAGCGTTGGGTGATAGAACCTTGGGCGACTCCGATGGTTTTACCGTTTAGATCCTCAATCTTTTTGATTTTGGCAGATTTATTGACCAAAAATCCAGATGCGTCCGTGTAGTAGGGACTGGTAAAGTTGTAGAGTTTTTTGCGTTCGTCTGTAATGGTGAAGGTCGCGATATCCATATCGACCTGTTCATTGTCTAGAAGGGGGCCACGGGTCTGCGCTGTAACCGGCACATAGCGAACCTTGACCTTGAGCTCATCTGCTACCATCTTGGCCAAGTCCGTTTCGATACCGGAATAGGTTCCAGTCTTAGGATTCTTATAACCGAAATTGGGAACGTCTTGTTTGACACCGACAACCAGTTCGCCTCTTTTTTGAATATCTGCGACGCTGGTATCAGCCTGGACTGGTTTTGTAGCAGCAAGGCCGAAAAGGCTAATCAATAATGCTGATAAAAAGAATTTCTTTTTCATAGGCGCCTCCTTATTTGACTTTGTCACTTTCGTGGTTGATGATTTTGCTGAGAAATTGTTGGGCACGAGGTTCGCTTGGATTATCGAAAAAGTCATCAACATCTGTAGTATCCACTAAAACTTCTCCATCAGCCATAAAGATGATGCGGTCGGCAACTTCACGGGCGAAGCCCATTTCATGGGTCACGATAATCATATTCATACCATCGTGGGCCAATTTTTGCATAACTGCCAGAACATCGCCGATGGTTTCAGGGTCTAGGGCAGATGTTGGTTCATCAAAGAGAAGGAGTTCCGGATGCATA
Organism: Streptococcus sp. 5346; assembly: GCF_013277455.1. Taxonomy (GTDB): domain Bacteria; phylum Bacillota; class Bacilli; order Lactobacillales; family Streptococcaceae; genus Streptococcus. The sequence continues at coordinate 86,810 of NZ_VMMY01000004.1, read as the reverse complement.
GCGAGTCCACGTGCAATGGCAATCCGTTGCTTTTGTCCACCAGATAGCATGGCTGGATATGAATCTTTCTTGTCCCACATATTTACAAATTCCAGATATTTTTGAGCTGTTTTTTCAGCTTCTTTTTTATCAATTCCTAGAACTTTTATGGGTGCGAGTGTTACGTTTTCTAACACTGTTTTGTGAGGGTAGAGGTTAAAATGCTGGAAAACCATGCCGACTTCCTTGCGAAGAGGTACCAAATCTTTCTGGCTGGCACCAGCAACTTGGTGGCCATTGACTAGAAGACTTCCCTTGTCGACAGCCTCCAAACCATTGATGGTGCGGATAAGAGTGGATTTCCCAGAACCAGATGGTCCGAGTAGGACAACGACTTGTCCTTTTTCAAAACGGAGATTGATGTCGCGGAGTGCGTGGTAGTCTCCGTAATATTTTTCGACGTGTTCAAATTCTACTAAAGCCATAAGAAATCTCCTTTGTGTTAGATTTTATAACACGATTCTACACCAAAAGATTTTTCTTGTCAAATCATATCTGAAAAAATTCACTAAAATTTTATAAAAAAGCAATCTGGATAGAGAAAAAGCCTAAATCATGTTATAATGAAGCAATAGAATTCTTAGAAAGAGTGGATGTCTTTTTGATAACACCTACTTATGAATGGCAGTTTGCCCCGCAGGTAGAAGATGCGGATTTTACAAAGATAGCCAAGAAGGCTGGACTGGGTCCTGAGGTGGCTCGGTTATTATTTGAAAGAGGGATTCAGGACCAAGAAAGTCTGAAGAAGTTTTTAGAACCTTCCTTGGAGGACTTGCACGACCCTTATCTGCTCCATGATATGGACAAGGCAGTGGAACGGATTCGTCAGGCCATTGAAGAAGGGGAAAATATCCTCATTTATGGAGATTACGATGCGGATGGAATGACTTCGGCTTCTATTGTTAAGGAAAGTTTGGAACAGCTTGGTGCCGAGTGCCGGGTTTATCTGCCTAATCGTTTTACCGACGGTTATGGACCTAATGCCAGTGTTTACAAATATTTTATCGAGCAAGAAGGGATTTCCTTGATTGTGACGGTGGATAATGGGGTTGCTGGTCATGAGGCTATTGAATTGGCCCAGTCGATGGGAGTGGATGTCATTGTGACTGACCACCATTCCATGCCTGAAACCTTACCAGATGCCTATGCTATTGTCCATCCTGAACATCCGGATGCGAACTATCCTTTCAAATATTTGGCTGGTTGTGGAGTTGCTTTCAAGCTGGCTTGTGCCCTTTTAGAAGAAGTGCAAGTGGAATTGCTTGATTTGGTCGCTATTGGTACCATTGCAGATATGGTTAGTTTGACAGATGAAAACCGAATCTTGGTTCAATATGGTCTAGAAATGCTGGGGCATACTCAGCGCATTGGTTTACAAGAAATGCTGGACATGGCTGGAATTGCTGCTAACGAAGTAACAGAAGAAACGGTTGGTTTCCAGATTGCCCCTCGTTTGAATGCCTTGGGGCGTTTGGACGATCCCAATCCTGCCATTGATTTGCTGACTGGGTTTGATGATGAGGAAGCGCATGAGATTGCCCTCATGATTCATCAGAAAAACGAAGAGCGCAAGGAAATCGTCCAGTCAATCTATGAAGAAGCTAAGACCATGGTGGATCCTGAAAAGAAGGTCCAAGTCTTGGCCAAGGAAAGCTGGAATCCTGGGGTTCTAGGAATCGTGGCTGGTCGTTTGTTGGAAGAACTAGGGCAGACAGTCATCGTTCTCAATATAGAAGACGGTCGTGCTAAGGGCAGTGCTCGTAGTGTGGAAGCGGTCGATATTTTTGAGGCTCTGGATCCTCATCGAGACCTCTTCATCGCATTTGGCGGTCATGCTGGTGCAGCTGGGATGACGCTGGAAGTGGAGAAACTCTCAGATTTATCTCAGGTTTTGGAAGATTATGTCCGTGAAAAAGGTGCAGATGCTGCTGGCAAGAACAAGTTAAATCTAGATGAAGAACTGGATTTGGAGGCTTTGAGTCTTGAAACAGTCAAGAACTTTGAGCGCTTGGCTCCCTTTGGGATGGACAATCAGAAACCTGTCTTTTATATAAAGGAATTTCAGATCGAAAGTGCCCGTACTATGGGGGCAGGCAATGCTCATCTCAAGTTGAAAATTTCCAAAGGTGAGGCGAGTTTTGAAGTGGTAGCCTTTGGCCAAGGCAGATGGGCGACAGAGTTTTCTCAAACCAAGAATCTAGAGCTGGCAGTCAAATTGTCTGTCAACCAATGGAATGGCCAAACTGCCCTCCAGTTGATGATGGTGGATGCTCGTGTGGAGGGTGTTCAACTCTTTAACATTCGTGGGAAAAATGCAGTCTTGCCAGAAGGAGTTCCAGTCTTGGATTTTGCTGGAGAACTGCCAGATATAGCGACTAGTGAAGCGGTTGTTGTAAAAACCGTTCCTGAGGATATTACTCAGCTGAAGACCATTTTTCAGGAACAGAATTTCTCTGCTGTCTATTTCAAAAATGATATTGACAAGGCCTACTATCTGACAGGCTATGGGACTAGAGAACAGTTTGCTAAATTGTACAAGACTATTTACCAGTTCCCAGAGTTTGATATTCGCTACAAACTGAAGGATTTGGCGGCTTATCTCAATATTCAACAAATCTTGCTGGTCAAGATGATTCAAGTGTTTGAAGAACTAGGTTTTGTGACAATCAAAGATGGGGTCATGACAGTCAATAAAGAGGCACCAAAGCGGGAGATAGGAGAAAGTCAGATTTACCAAAATCTCAAACAAACCGTTAAAGACCAAGAAATGATGGCGCTGGGTACTGTGCAAGAAATTTATGACTTTTTAATGGAAAAAGAATAGCAGATAGGAAAGAGTTGGGAAACCAGCTCTTTTTTGAAAACAAATCTTCATTTTGAAAATCATCAAAAAAATGGTATAATGGTAGGAAAAGATTCGGCTAAAAGTAGTGCTTTTAGAATAAAAGGGCAAGTAACCCTATAATCAAAATAAATTAAGCTTTCGGAGGAAAAATGAGTAATATCAGTTTAACAACACTTGGTGGTGTACGTGAAAACGGGAAAAATATGTATATCGCTGAAATCGATGGATCTATTTTCGTTTTGGATGCAGGTCTAAAATACCCTGAAAATGAACAACTAGGGGTGGATGTGGTCATTCCCAATATGGACTACCTTTTTGAAAATAGCGATCGTATCGCTGGGGTCTTCTTGACCCACGGCCATGCGGATGCCATTGGTGCTCTGCCTTATCTCTTGGCTGAAGCCAAGGTACCTGTATTTGGCTCTGAATTGACCATTGAGTTGGCAAAACTCTTTGTCAAAGGAAATGACACAGTTAAGAAATTCAATGATTTTCATGTTATAGATGAGGATACGGAGATTGATTTTGGAGGAACTGTGGTTTCCTTCTTCCGTACGACCCACTCTATCCCAGAAAGTCTGGGTGTGGTCTTGAAGACGGCTGAAGGTAGCATCGTTTACACAGGTGACTTCAAATTTGACCAGACAGCTAGTGAATCCTATGCGACAGACTTCGCTCGTTTGGCAGAAATCGGTCGTGATGGAGTTCTAGCTCTTCTTAGCGATTCAGCCAATGCAGACAGTAATATCCAAGTGGCTAGCGAAAGTGAAGTTGGAGACGAAATCACTCAAACTATTTCGGACTGGGATGGTCGTATCATCGTTGCGGCGGTAGCCAGCAACCTCTCTCGTATCCAGCAGGTGTTTGACGCTGCGGATGCAACAGGCCGTCGTGTAGTCTTGACAGGATTCGATATTGAAAATATCGTCCGTACTGCTATTCGCCTTAAGAAATTGTCTCTAGCTAACGAGAGTCTTTTGATTAAGCCAAAAGATATGTCTCGTTTTGAGGACCATGAGTTGATTATCCTTGAGACAGGTCGTATGGGTGAGCCTATCAACGGTCTTCGCAAGATGTCGATTGGTCGTCACCGTTATGTGGAAATCAAGGACGGTGACTTGGTCTATATCGTAACCACTCCGTCTATCGCCAAAGAAGCAGTCATGGCGCGTGTGGAAAACATGATTTATCAAGCTGGCGGGGTTGTCAAACTGATCACTCAAAGCTTGCGTGTATCAGGCCACGGAAATGCGCGTGATTTGCAGTTGATGATTAATCTCTTGCAACCTAAGTATCTCTTCCCGATTCAAGGGGAATACCGTGAGTTGGATGCTCACGCTAAGGCTGCTATGGCAGTTGGGATGTTGCCAGAACGCATTTTTATCCCTAAAAAGGGAACCAGCATGGCTTATGAGAATGGGGACTTTGTTCCAGCTGGAGCGGTTTCGGCAGGCGATGTCTTGATTGATGGAAATGCCATCGGTGATGTTGGAAATGTGGTTCTTCGTGACCGTAAGGTCTTGTCAGAGGATGGCATTTTCATCGTAGCTATCACAGTTAACCGTCGTGAGAAGAAAATTGTAGCCAAGGCTCGTGTTCATACGCGCGGATTTGTTTATCTCAAGAAGAGCCGTGATATTCTCCGTGAAAGTTCAGAATTGATTAACCAAACGGTAGAAGACTATCTTCAAGGAGATGACTTTGACTGGGCAGATCTCAAAGGGAAGGTTCGTGATAATTTGACCAAGTATCTCTTTGACCAGACTAAGCGTCGTCCAGCTATTTTACCAGTAGTCATGGAAGCAAAATAATCGTTGAAATAAACAGAGAGAAAGTCGAATTTCGGCTTTTTCTTATCGGAAAATAGAAGGAGCAAATCATGGCAGTAATGAAAATTGAGTATTACTCACAAGTCTTGGATATGGAGTGGGGGGTGAATGTCCTCTACCCTGATGCTAATCGAGTGGAAGAACCAGAGTGTCAAGATATTCCCGTCTTATACCTCTTGCACGGGATGTCTGGCAATCATAATAGTTGGCTCAAACGGACCAACGTAGAACGCTTACTTCGAGGAACCAATCTCATAGTCGTCATGCCCAATACCAGCAACGGTTGGTATACCGATACCCAATATGGTTTTGATTATTACACAGCTCTGGCAGAGGAATTGCCACAGGTTTTGAAACGATTCTTCCCTAATATGACTAGCAAGCGTGAAAAGACCTTTATCGCTGGCCTCTCTATGGGAGGTTACGGCTGTTTTAAACTGGCTCTTGCTACAAATCGTTTCTCTCGTGCAGCTAGTTTTTCGGGTGCCCTTAGCTTTCAAGAGTTTTCTCCTGAAAGCCAAAATCTGGGGACACCAGCTTACTGGAGAGGTGTGTTTGGGGAGATTAAAGATTGGACAGCTAGCCCCTATTCTCTTGAAAGTCTGGCTAAAAAATCGGACAAAAAGACCAAGCTGTGGGCTTGGTGTGGTGAGCAGGATTTCTTGTATGAAGCCAATAATCTCGCAGTGAAAAACCTCAAAAAGCTGGGATTTGATGTGACCTATAGCCATAGCGCTGGGACTCACGAATGGTACTATTGGGAAAAACAATTGGAACGGTTTCTAGGAACTCTGCCAATTGATTTCAAATTAGAAGAGAGATTGAGTTAGTTTGAACTTCAGTATAGGGGGAGTAGAACTAAAATAAAATATGTTTTCACTAGACTTTTTAAACGAAAGTAGTAGAATAGTAATAAGATACTGGAGGAAAGAGAGTAGGAAATGTACCGTTATCAAATTGGCATTCCCACATTAGAATATGATCAGTTTGTCAAAGACCATGAATTAGGCAATGTATTACAAAGTAGTGCTTGGGAAAAAGTGAAATCTGATTGGAATCATGAGAAATTTGGTGTCTATGAAGAGGGGAAGTTACTGGCTGTGGCTAGTATTCTCATAAAATCTCTGCCTTTAGGCTATAAAATGTTTTATATTCCAAGAGGTCCTATATTGGATTACAGGGATATAGAACTTTTAAAGTTTGTCCTGCAGTCCATTAAGTCTTATGCTCGCAGTAAGAGAGCTATTTTTGTGACTTTTGACCCAAGTATTTGCCTATCTCAAAGTTTAATCAATCAGGAAAAGACAGAATTTCCTGAAAATCTGGCTATTATTGATAGTTTGCAACAAATGGGAGTAAGGTGGTCAGGAAAAACAGAGGAAATGGGAGACACCATTCAACCTCGTATTCAGGCGAAAATATACAAGGAAAATTTTGAAGAAGATAAACTTTCTAAGTCAACAAAACAGGCTATTCGAACAGCACGGAATAAGGGGGTAGAGATTCAATTTGGTGGAACTGAATTATTGGAGTCTTTTTCCTTTTTGATGAAAAAAACCGAGAAGCGGAAAGAGATTCATTTGAGGAATGAAGCCTATTATAAAAAGTTGTTAGATAATTTTAAGGACAAGGCCTATATCACCTTGGCCACCTTGGATGTCTCTAAACGTTCGCAAGAATTAGAAGAACAGTTAGCGAAAAATAGAGCCTTGGAAGAGACCTTTACTGAGTCGACTCGCACTTCAAAAGTAGAAGCGCAGAAGAAGGAAAAAGAACGTTTGTTAGAGGAATTGACTTTCCTGCAGGAATATATGGATGCAGGTCAAGCGAGAGTTCCTTTAGCGGCTACTTTGAGTTTGGAATTTGGTACTACCTCTGTCAATCTATATGCTGGTATGGATGATGATTTTAAACGTTACAATGCACCAATTTTAACTTGGTATGAAACGGCTCGCTATGCCTTTGAGCGAGGTATGTTGTGGCAAAATTTAGGTGGTGTTGAAAACTCTCTCAATGGTGGACTTTATCATTTTAAGGAAAAATTTAATCCAACGATTGAAGAATATTTGGGTGAATTTACAATGCCTACCCATCCTCTCTATCCTCTGTTAAGACTTGCTCTTGATTTCCGTAAAACATTAAGAAAAAAACATAGAAAGTAAGTATATGGCACTAATTACACTCACGAAAGAAGAGTTTCAAGCTTATTCTGGTCAGGTTTCTTCTCGTTCCTTTATGCAATCGGTCCAGATGGGGGACTTGTTAGAAAAAAGAGGAGCTCGAATTGTTTATCTTGCTTTGAAACAAGCAGAAGAAATTCAAGTTGCAGCTCTGGTTTATAGCTTGCCCATGCTGGGTGGTCTGCATATGGAGCTCAATTCGGGGCCGATTTATACCCAACAAGATGCTCTTCCAGTTTTTTATGCGGAGTTAAAAGAATATGCCAAGCAAAATGGTGTATTAGAGTTGCTTGTAAAACCTTATGAAACTTATCAAACTTTTGATAGCCAAGGTAATCCGATAGATGCTGAGAAAAAAAGTATTATTCAAGGTTTGACTGATTTAGGTTATCAATTTGATGGATTGACAAGAGGTTATCCAGGTGGAGAAGTCAGCTGGCATTACATCAAAGATTTGCAAGATTATGATGCTGCTTCCTTATTAAAATCCTTTAATAAAAATAGTATTCGCAACATTCAGTCGGCCTTGGATTTTAATATTCTTATTCGCAATGCAGAACGGGAAGAAATTCCAACGTTCAAAAAAATTATTGAAGAAACAGGTAAAAGACAAGGTTTTGAGGATAAGAATTTAGATTATTACATTAAATTGTATGATATGTTTGGAGATAAGGCGGATTTCCTAATTGCTGAAGTCAATCCGCAACAGTCTATAGATGCTTTAAATGTGAAGATGGCTAGTCTTGACAAGAAGTCGAAACAATTTCACCAGCAATACCAAGCCTTGCAAAAGAAAAAAGATTTTCTAACTAGTTTGGATAGTGAGTCTGGCAATGTTGCTCTAGCTTGTGCTTTAATAATCTACACAAATACAGAGGCAACGTACTTGTTTGGGGGGTCGTACGCAGAGTACCAGAAGTTCTCAGCTCCATTTTTACTTCAATATCATGCGATGAAGCAGACAATGCAACGAAATATCCATCAATACAACTTCCTAGGGATTCAAGGGATTTTTGATGGTAGTGATGGTGTTTTGCGTTTTAAACAAAATTTTAATGGCTATATTGTACGCAAAGCAGGTACTTTCCGTTATCATCCATCGCCTTTAAAATACAAAGCTATCCAGTTACTCAAAAAAATAGTAGGACGTTAAGATGAAAAAGCCAGTATTTAGCTTTCTTTCAGCTTCTTTTAGTAAAATAGTCTTTATTTGCTAGAAAGGTGGAGAGAAATGCGCTGGCTTTTTCGTTTGATAGGGGCTTTCTTTTCTTTTGTTTGGCGTTTGTTTTGGCGCCTGGTTTGGATAGTTGTGCTCTTATGTGCGCTTGCTTTTGGATTTCTCTGGTATCTGAACGGAGATTTTCAAGGAGCGCTAAAGCAAGCAGAACGGTCAGTAAAAATTGGTCAACAAAGTATAAACCAATGGGAAAGAACAGGGCAACTGCCTAAGTTGAACCAGACAGATATCCACCAGCATTCTGAAGGAAGGTGGCCACAGGCTTCTGCTCGTATTTACCTAGATCCCCAGATGGATTCACGCTTTCAAGAAGCTTATTTAGAAGCAATCCAGAATTGGAATCAAACTGGTGCTTTTAACTTTGAACTCGTGACTGAGGCCAGTAAGGCAGATATTATGGCTACGGAGATGAACAACGGAAACACTCCTGTGGCAGGAGAAGCGGAAAGTCAGACCAACCTCTTAACGGGTCAATTCTTGTCTGTAACGGTACGGTTGAATCACTATTATCTGTCCAATCCTAACTATGGCTATTCCTATGAGCGTATTGTCCATACGGCAGAACATGAGTTGGGTCATGCGATTGGCTTGGACCATACAGATGGGAAGTCTGTCATGCAACCAGCAGGTTCCTTTTATGGTATTCAGGAAGAGGATGTTGCAAACCTTCGAAAATTATATGAGACCAATGAGTAGGGGACTATCTTTCCCTACTTTTTTGCTATAATGGAACTATGAATAACTTGATTAAATCAAAACTAGAGCTCTTGCCAACCAGCCCTGGTTGTTACATTCACAAGGATAAAAACGGCACCATTATCTATGTAGGAAAGGCTAAAAACCTGCGTAACCGCGTGAGGTCTTATTTCCGTGGAAGTCATGATACCAAAACAGAGGCCTTGGTGTCTGAAATTGTAGATTTTGAATTTATCGTTACGGAGTCTAATATTGAGGCACTTCTCCTAGAAATTAATCTGATCAAGGAAAATAAGCCTAAATACAATATCATGCTTAAGGATGATAAGTCTTATCCTTTCATCAAAATCACCAATGAGCGCTATCCTCGCTTGATTATCACTCGTCAGGTCAAAAAAGATGGAGGTCTTTATTTCGGACCTTATCCAGATGTGGGGGCAGCCAATGAAATCAAGCGATTGCTGGATCGGATTTTTCCTTTTCGAAAGTGTACGAATCCACCGTCTAAGGTCTGTTTTTACTACCATATTGGTCAATGTATGGCCCATACCATCTGTAAGAAGGATGAGGCCTACTTCAAGTCTATGGCTCAGGAGGTTTCTGATTTTCTGAAAGGGCAGGATGACAAAATCATTGATGATCTTAAGGGAAAAATGGCAGCGGCAGCCCAGGCTATGGAATTTGAACGTGCAGCGGAATACCGTGACCTGATTCAGGCTATTGGAACGCTTCGAACCAAGCAACGGGTCATGGCTAAGGATCTCCAAAATCGGGATGTCTTTGGCTACTATGTGGACAAGGGATGGATGTGTGTTCAGGTTTTCTTTGTTCGTCAGGGCAAGCTTATTGAGCGCGATGTCAATCTTTTCCCCTATTATAATGATCCTGATGAGGACTTTTTGACCTATGTAGGACAATTCTATCAAGAAAAATCTCATCTAGTACCCAATGAAGTATTGATTCCGCAGGATATTGATGAAGAAGCTGTCAAGGTCTTGGTGGATACCAAGATTCTCAAACCCCAGCGTGGAGAGAAAAAGCAGCTGGTTAATTTGGCTATAAAGAATGCTCGAGTTAGCCTAGAGCAGAAATTCAGCCTGCTAGAGAAATCTGTTGAAAAGACTCAGGGGGCTATTGAAAATCTAGGACGTTTGCTCCAAATCCCGACCCCAGTTCGCATCGAGTCCTTCGATAACTCCAACATCATGGGAACTAGCCCTGTTTCGGCTATGGTGGTCTTTGTCAATGGCAAACCGAGTAAGAAGGATTATCGTAAGTATAAGATAAAAACCGTTGTTGGGCCGGACGACTATGCTAGTATGAGAGAGGTCATTCGCAGGCGCTATGGTCGAGTACAGCGTGACGGTTTGACTCCTCCAGATTTGATTGTGATTGATGGGGGACAAGGTCAAGTTAATATTGCTAAGCAAGTCATTCAAGATGAACTAGGCTTGGATATTCCAATTGCTGGGCTTCAAAAGAACGACAAGCATCAAACCCATGAATTGCTCTTTGGAGATCCGCTTGAGGTGGTGGAGTTGTCTCGCAATTCTCAGGAATTTTTCCTCCTCCAACGCATCCAAGATGAGGTGCACCGCTTTGCCATCACCTTCCATCGTCAACTGCGCTCCAAAAATTCTTTTTCATCACAACTGGATGGCATTGACGGTCTGGGGCCTAAACGTAAGCAAAATCTCATGAAGCATTTCAAGTCTTTGACCAAAATCAAGGAAGCCAGTGTGGATGAGATTGTCGAAGTTGGAGTACCGAGACTTGTCGCAGAAGCTGTGCAAAGAAAGTTGAACCCGCAGGAGGCAGAAGCCTTGCCTCAAGTGGCGGAAAAACAAGTAGATTACCAAACAGAAGGAGAACACAATGAATCATAAAATCGCAATTTTATCAGATATTCATGGCAATGCGACAGCCTTAGAAGCAGTGATTGCAGATGCTAAAAATCAAGGAGTCAGTGAATACTGGCTTCTGGGAGATATTTTTCTTCCTGGTCCAGGCGCAAATGACTTGGTCGCTCTGTTGAAGGGCCTTCCTATCACAGCCAGTGTTCGAGGCAATTGGGATGATTGTGTCCTTGAGGCCTTGGATGGTGAATATGGTTTGGAACATCCACAAGAAATCCAGTCAATGCGAATGACCCAGTTTTTGATGGAGCGAATGGATCCTGCAACGATTGTCTGGTTACAAAGCTTGCCTTTGCTTGAAAAGAAAGAAGTTGAGGGGCTGCGCTTTTCTATCTCTCATAATTTACCTGACAAAAACTATGGTGGGGATCTACTGGTTGGGAATGATACAGAAAAATTTGACCAACTGCTAGATGCGGAAACCGACGTGGCAGTCTATGGTCATGTTCACAAGCAGTTACTTCGTTATGGAAGTCAGGGGCAACAAATCATCAATCCAGGGTCGATTGGCATGCCCTATTTTAATTGGGAGGCGTTAAAAAATCACCGTGCCCAGTATGCCGTGATAGAGGTTGAAGATGGGGAATTGGTAAATATCCTATTTCGTAAAGTCGCTTATGATTATGAAGCGGAGTTAGAACTGGCCAAGTCCAAGGGACTTCCTTTTATCGAAATGTATGAAGAGCTACGAAGAGAAGACAACTATCAGGGGCACAATCTGGAATTATTAGCAAGCTTAATAGAAAAGCATGGGTATGTAGAGGATGTGAAGGATTATTTTAATTTTTTGTAAAAGTTTCCTAAAATAACCAATGTAAACTAAAAACGATTGGCTGGTCCAATCGCTTTTAGTATATCTTACTGTAATTGAGATTGATCTGGGAGATAAGAACCACCTAGATAGGTATTGCTGAGTTTTTCAAGTGTCCCATCTTGATAGAGTTCTTTGAGTGCTTTATCAAATTTATCTTTAAACTCTTTTTGGTCGCTTGAGAAAACGATATAGTTGTTGGGGCTATCGGCAGAAGGTAAATCAACGACTGAGAGGTCTAAGCCACGGTCCTTGATGATCTTTTGAACGGACACCTTGTCAAAAACTAGGAAATCAAACTCTCCGTTAGCAAGGTCTAGGATTCGTTTGCCGATATCTTCACCAGAAAAATCAATCGTAGCAGGATTATCAGTGTGTTTCTGATTCCAGTTATTGATGAATTGAGCGTTTGAAGTTCCGGTATCCTCTTGCGTTGTTTTGCCAGCGATTTGGTCAAGAGAAGTTAAAGGATTTTTCTTGTTGCTGACGAGGACGAGGGGATTGTTTGAAATTGGAAGTGAGTAGAGGTATTTTTCAGCACGCTCTTTTGTGTAACTCAAGTTATTTGCCGCAGCTTGATAGTGACCAGAATCAAGTCCTGGGAAGATACTTTCCCAGGCAGTTCTTTGAAATTGAATCTCGTAGTCGCTGAGTTTTTCATCTACTGCTTTTAGAACTTCAATATCGAAACCTGTCAAATTGCCCTTGTCTTCGTAGTCAAATGGTGGCACGTCGCCAGCTGTAGCAACGATGATTGTCTTTTGAGAACTAGTTTCTTTAGGTGTAGCTTGATTTCCACAGGCAACCAAAAATGGTAGGATAGCTAATAATAGGCTAAATTTTTTCATAATATCTCCATTCAAATGTAAAGTTATCTGCTAGTTTATCAGAAACTTTCCTGATGAACCAGTATATATTTTTTATGGTTGTGATAAAAAAACTTAATCATGAAAAATCCCTGCAAGCTCTTTCAAATTATGGTAGAATGGAAGCAGTAGAATTAGAAAAGGAAATCGATTATGAAATTTCTTGAATTAAATAAAAAACGTCATGCGACTAAGCATTTCACTGACAAGCCTGTTGATCCAAAAGATGTGCGTACGGCTATCGAAATTGCAACCTTGGCACCAAGTGCCCACAACAGCCAGCCTTGGAAATTTGTAGTGGTACGTGAGAAAAATGCCGAACTGGCAAAATTGGCTTACGGTTCAAACTTTGAACAGGTATCATCAGCGCCAGTGACCATTGCCTTGTTTACAGACACAGATTTGGCTAAACGTGCTCGTAAGATTGCCCGAGTTGGTGGTGCTAACAATTTCTCAGAAGAACAACTTCAATACTTCATGAAAAATTTGCCAGCTGAATTTGCCCGCTACAATGAACAACAAGTCAGCGACTACCTAGCACTCAATGCAGGTTTAGTTGCCATGAACTTGATTCTCGCTCTTACAGACCAAGGAATTGGATCAAATATGATTCTTGGATTTGACAAATCAAAAGTCAACGAAGTTTTGGATATCGAAGACCGCTTCCGCCCAGAACTCTTGATTACAGTGGGTTACACAGACGAAAAATTGGAACCAAGCTACCGCTTGCCAGTGGATGAAATCATCGAGAAAAGATAGAAAGAAGAAAAAAATGACAGCAATTGATTTTACAGCAGAAGTAGAAAAACGCAAAGAAGACCTCTTGGCTGACTTGTTTAGCCTTTTGGAAATCAACTCAGAACGTGATGATAGCAAGGTTGATGCTGAGCATCCATTTGGGCCTGGGCCTGTCAAAGCCTTGGAAAAATTCCTTGAAATCGCAGACCGTGATGGCTATCCAACTAAGAATGTCGACAATTATGCAGGACACTTCGAGTTTGGTGATGGAGAAGAAGTTCTCGGAATCTTTGCCCACATGGACGTGGTGCCGGCTGGTAGCGGTTGGGACACAGACCCTTACACACCAACTATCAAAGACGGTCGCCTTTATGCGCGTGGGGCTTCTGATGATAAGGGACCTACAACAGCTTGTTACTATGGCTTGAAAATCATCAAAGAATTGGGCCTTCCAACTTCTAAGAAAGTTCGTTTCATCGTTGGAACAGATGAAGAATCAGGTTGGGCAGATATGGACTACTACTTTGAGCACGTAGGACTTGCCAAGCCAGACTTTGGTTTCTCTCCAGACGCTGAATTCCCTATCATCAATGGTGAAAAAGGAAATATCACGGAATACCTTCACTTTGCAGGTGAAAATGCAGGTGTTGCCCGTCTTCACAGCTTCACAGGTGGTTTGCGTGAAAACATGGTACCAGAATCAGCAACAGCTGTCGTTTCAGGTGGTTTGGCTGACTTGCAAGCTAAACTAGATGCCTTTGTTGTAGAACACAAACTTAGAGGAGAACTCCAAGAAGAAAACGGTCAATACAAGGTGACGATCATTGGTAAATCAGCACACGGTGCTATGCCTGCTTCAGGTGTCAATGGAGCGACTTACCTAGCCCTCTTCCTCAGCCAGTTTGACTTTGCTGGTCCAGCCAAAGACTACCTTGACATCGCTGGTAAGATTCTCTTGAACGACCATGAGGGTGAAAATCTTAAGATTGCTCATGTGGATGAAAAGATGGGTGCCCTTTCTATGAATGCAGGCGTCTTCCGCTTTGATGAAACAAGCGCTGATAATACCATTGCCCTTAACATCCGCTATCCAAAAGGAACAAGTCCAGAACAAATCAAGTCAATTCTTGAAAACTTGCCAGTTGCTTCTGTTAGCCTTTCTGAGCACGGTCATACCCCTCACTATGTGCCAATGGAAGATCCACTTGTGCAAACCTTGTTGAATGTTTATGAAAAACAAACAGGCCTTAAAGGTCATGAACAAGTCATTGGTGGTGGTACCTTTGGTCGTTTGCTGGAGCGTGGGGTTGCCTACGGTGCCATGTTCCCAGACTCGATTGACACCATGCACCAAGCCAATGAATTTATCGCCTTGGATGATCTCTTCCGAGCAGCAGCAATCTATGCCGAAGCTATTTACGAATTGATCAAATAAAACGATAGAAGTCTGAGATTGTATGCTTAGACTTCTTTTTGGAGGGAAAGTAGATGTCTCAAATTGAAAGAATCAAGCAGGCTATTATGTCAGATCCACAGAATGCCAGTTATACAGAGCGTGGCATTGAGCCTCTCTTTGCAGCGCCAAAGACTGCTCGCATCAATATCATCGGTCAAGCGCCTGGTCTTAAAACGCAGGAGGCAGGACTTTATTGGAAAGATAAGAGTGGTGACCGCTTGCGGGACTGGCTAGGTGTGGATGAAGATACCTTTTACAATTCAGGATATTTTGCTGTTTTGCCTATGGATTTCTACTTTCCAGGGCATGGAAAGTCAGGTGATCTGCCACCGAGAACTGGCTTTGCAGAAAAATGGCATCCGCAGCTCTTGAAAGAATTACCAGATATTCAATTGACCCTCTTGATTGGGCAATATGCCCAGGCCTACTATTTACAGGAGAAAGTCAGTGGCAAGGTAACAGAGAGGGTAAAACATTACCAGAACTACTTGCCAACCTATTTTCCACTGGTACACCCCTCACCGCGCAATCAAATCTGGATGGCCAAAAATCCTTGGTTTGAGTCAGAAGTGGTGCCAGATTTGAAAAAAAGAATTAAAACTATTTTATAGTCAATGAAAATCAAAGAGCAAACTAGGAAGCTAGCCGCAGGCTGCTCAAAGTACGGCTTTGAGGTTGTGGATAGAACTGACGAAGTCAGTAACCATACCTACGGTAAGGCGACGCTGACGTGGTTTGAAGAGATTTTCGAAGAGTATTAGGAGAAAAAGAATGAAAGAAATAACCTTTGACGCATTTTACCAGCTTTACCAAAATGACCAACTTTCTTTAGTGGACGTGAGAGAAGTGGATGAGTTTGAAGCTCTTCATTTAGAAGGCGCCCATAACCTACCGCTTAGTCAATTGGCTGATACCTTTGATCAGTTGGACAAGGACCAGTTACATTATGTTATTTGTAAATCTGGAATGAGATCGGCGCGCGCTTGTCAATTTCTAGCTGAACAAGGTTATGAGGTTATCAATGTACAAGGTGGCATGACGGCTTTTGAAGAACTTTAATACTCAATGAAAATCAAAGAGCAAACTAGGAAGCTAGCCGCAGGCTGTACTTGAGTACGGCAAGGTGAAGCTGACGTGGTTTGAATTTGATTTTCGAAGAGTATAAACATTAGAATTTTCTCCTACTTGGCGTGGACTGGGTAGGAGAAATTTATTTTTAGACAATTCTTATTTTTAAGAATCTTGAAAACATTCAATATTTACTTCGTGAAGCTTTTTTCATACTCCTATTCATGATATACTAGGTCAGTATTTTATAAATATGAAGGAGATTTTCATGGCTAAAAAAGGTGCCTTAACAGGTTTACTCCTGTTTGGAATATTTTTTGGTGCGGGGAACTTGATTTTTCCGCCTTCTCTAGGTGCTCTATCTGGAGAACATTTTCTTCCTGCCATCGCAGGTTTTGTCTTTTCAGGCGTTGGTATCGCCGTCTTGACTCTTATTATTGGAACGTTAAATCCTAAAGGATATATCTACGAGATTTCAACAAAGATAGCGCCTTGGTTTGCGACTCTTTACCTCTCAGTTCTTTACTTGTCAATTGGCCCATTCTTTGCCATCCCACGTACAGCTACAACAGCTTACGAAGTAGGGATTAGCCCTCTTTTGTCGGATGCAAATAAAGGTCTTGGTTTGATTGTCTTTACAGTTCTGTATTTTGCAGCAGCCTATTTGATTTCGCTTAATCCATCAAAAATCTTGGACCGCATTGGACGCATTTTAACGCCAGTATTTGCGATTTTGATCGTTATCTTGGTTGTTCTGGGAGCTTTCAAATACGGTGGAACAAGTCCTCAAGCTGCTTCAGCTGCTTATCAAGCTTCTGCCTTTGGTACAGGTTTCCTAGAAGGTTATAATACCTTGGACGCCCTTGCCTCAGTTGCCTTCAGTGTAATCGCAGTTCAAACATTGAAACAACTTGGATTTTCAAGTAAGAAAGAATACATTTCAACTATTTGGGTGGTTGGTATCGTTGTTGCCCTTGCCTTCAGTGCTCTTTATATCGGTTTAGGTTTCCTTGGAAATCATTTCCCGGTACCAGCTGAAGCGATGAAGGGTGGAACACCAGGTGTTTACATTTTGTCACAAGCTACTCAAGAAATCTTTGGCTCAACAGCTCAACTCTTCCTTGCAGCTATGGTTACCGTAACCTGCTTCACAACAACTGTTGGTTTGATTGTGTCAACAGCTGAGTTCTTTAATGAACGCTTCCCACAAATCAGCTACAAGGTTTATGCGACAGCCTTTACTTTGATTGGATTTGCCATTGCCAATTTAGGTCTTGATGCGATTATCAAGTACTCAATTCCAGTACTGGTTATCTTGTACCCAATCACCATTGCCATCGTTATGATTGTCATTGTCAACAAATTTGTGGCTCTTTCAAAACCAGGTATGCAGTTGACAATTGCTGTTGTTACAGCTATTGCCATTGCAAGCGTACTAGGAAGCTCGTTTAAGGTTGAGTTTCTTGCAAATCTTGTAAACGCTCTTCCTTTTGCCAAGGCATCTCTCCCATGGTTGGTGCCAGCCATTGTCGGAATCTTGCTCTCATTGGTTCTACCAAACAAGCAAGAAAGCGATGTTTTTGAAATGGAATAATCATTAAAATCACTTTTGTAGCCAAGTATACAGGAGTGATTTTCTTTTTTTATCCGATGATAAATGTGTTATAATAGGTAGCAAAAGAGGTGAAGAAATGAATCAAACAGTAGAATATATCAAAGAACTGACAGCCATTGCGTCGCCAACGGGCTTCACTCGGGAGATTTCGGACTATTTAGTCAAGACTCTAGAAGGTTTTGGTTACCAACCGGTTCGCACAGCCAAGGGCGGTGTCAATGTAACTATTAAAGGTCAAAATGATGAGCAACAACGCTATGTGACTGCCCATGTAGATACGCTTGGTGCTATTGTCCGTGCTGTCAAACCAGACGGCCGTCTCAAATTGGATCGTATCGGTGGTTTCCCTTGGAACATGATTGAAGGAGAAAACTGTACCGTTTATGTGGCTAGTACAGGTGAAAAAGTATCAGGAACCATCCTTATCCACCAAACTTCTTGCCATGTTTATAAGGATGCAGGAACTGCAGAACGCACGCAAGACAATATGGAAGTGCGTTTGGACGCCAAAGTAACTAGTGAAAAAGAAACTCGTGCTCTTGGGATTGAGGTCGGTGATTTTATCAGTTTTGATCCACGAACTGTCGTGACAGAGACAGGTTTTATCAAGTCTCGTCATTTGGATGACAAGGTCAGCGCAGCGATTTTGCTTAACCTGCTTCGTATTTATATGGAAGAGAAGATTGAGTTGCCAGTAACAACCCATTTTGCCTTTTCAGTTTTTGAAGAAGTGGGGCATGGTGCTAATTCTAATATTCCTGCTCAAGTAGTCGAATATCTGGCTGTGGATATGGGAGCTATGGGGGATGATCAGCAAACAGATGAGTATACAGTGTCCATCTGTGTCAAGGATGCTTCAGGTCCTTATCACTATGACTTCCGTCAACATTTGGTGACCTTGGCTAAAAACCAAGATATTCCATTCAAGCTGGATATCTATCCATTTTATGGTTCGGACGCTTCAGCGGCCATGTCCGCAGGGGCAGAGGTCAAACACGCCCTCCTTGGTGCGGGTATCGAGTCTAGTCATTCTTATGAGCGTACTCATATTGACTCGGTGGTCGCAACAGAGCGTATGGTTGATGCTTATCTTAAGAGTGGGTTGGTAGACTAATATGTGCCTGATTTGCCAGAGAATTGACCTCATCAAGAAGGAAGAAAATCCTTACTTTGTCAAAGAGTTGGAAACAGGCTATCTTGTGATTGGAGACCACCAGTATTTTGCAGGATATAGTCTTTTTCTAGCTAAGGAACACGTTACCGAATTGCACCATTTGAAAAAGGAAACAAGACTCCGTTTTCTCGAAGAAATGAGTCTAGTCCAAGAGGCAGTTGCCAAGGCATTTGCTGCTGAGAAAATGAATATCGAACTGCTAGGAAATGGCGATGCCCATCTTCATTGGCATCTGTTTCCACGACGGACAGGTGATATGAATGGCCACGGTCTTAAAGGTCGTGGGCCAGTTTGGTGGGTTCCCTTTGAAGAAATGACAGCAGAAACTTGCCAAGTAAAACCGGAAGAGATTAAAAGATTAGTCGAATGTTTATCGTCAGAAGTAGATAAACTATTAGAAATAAAGGAGTAGAAATGAAAAAAAGATACCTTGTCTTGACAGCTTTGCTAGCCTTGAGTCTAGCAGCTTGTTCACAAGAAAAAGCAAAAAATGAAGCTGGAGAAGCTAAGACAGAACAGACAGCAAAAGCTGATGGAACAGTCGGAAGTAAGTCTCAAGGAACTGCCCAGAAGAAAGCAGAAGTGGTTAACAAAGGAGACTATTACAGCATCCAAGGGAAATACGATGAAATCATCGTAGCCAATAAACACTATCCATTGTCGAAAGACTACAATCCAGGGGAAAATCCAACAGCCAAGGCTGAGTTGGTCAAGCTCATCAAAGCTATGCAAGAGGCAGGTTTCCCAATCAGCGATCATTACAGTGGCTTTAGAAGTTATGAAACTCAGACCAAACTCTATCAAGATTATGTCAACCAAGATGGGAAGGCAGCAGCTGACCGTTACTCTGCCCGACCTGGTTATAGTGAACACCAGACAGGCTTGGCCTTTGATGTTATTGGGACTGATGGTGATTTAGTAACAGAAGAAAAAGCGGCTCAATGGCTCTTGGACCATGCGGCTGATTATGGCTTTGTTGTCCGTTATCTCAAAGGTAAAGAAAAAGAAACAGGCTATATGGCTGAAGAATGGCACCTTCGTTATGTCGGAAAAGAAGCAAAAGAAATTGCTGAGAGTGGTCTCAGTTTGGAAGAGTATTACGGCTTTGAAGGCGGAGATTACGTCGATTAAAAAATAAACTTTTCTCTTGCAATTCCAGATAAATAGTGTATAATAGATGAGTATGTGTAAAGCATACTTGTGGGAGGTAAAAATCTCTAATTACCGCCAAAACCACAAAGGAGGATTTAAAAATGGCTAAAAAAGTCGAAAAACTTGTAAAATTGCAAATCCCTGCTGGTAAAGCTACACCAGCTCCACCGGTTGGACCTGCTCTTGGTCAAGCTGGTATCAACATCATGGGATTCACAAAAGAGTTCAACGCTCGTACAGCTGACCAAGCTGGTATGATCATTCCAGTTGTTATCTCAGTTTACGAAGATAAATCATTTACTTTCATCACTAAAACACCACCAGCTGCTGTTCTTTTGAAAAAAGCTGCAGGTGTTGAAAAAGGATCAGGTACACCTAACAAAACTAAAGTTGCTACAGTTACTCGTGCACAAGTACAAGAAATTGCAGAAACTAAGATGCCAGATTTGAACGCAGCAAACGTAGAGTCTGCAATGCGTATGATCGAAGGTACTGCTCGTTCTATGGGATTCACTGTTGTTGACTAATCAATAACACCCCCAATATAACCCGCAAGACTTCATCATTTCGAGAAGTGACGTGGGAGATGAAAATCGATTGAACCACTTACAAGGAGAATAGAAAATGGCTAAAAAAAGCAAACAACTTCGTGCTGCTCTTGAGAAAATCGACAGCACAAAAGCATACAGCGTAGAAGAAGCTGTAGCACTTGCAAAAGAAACTAACTTTGCAAAATTTGACGCAACTGTAGAAGTTGCTTACAACTTGAACATCGACGTTAAAAAAGCTGACCAACAAATCCGTGGAGCAATGGTATTGCCAAACGGTACTGGTAAAACTTCACGCGTTCTTGTTTTCGCACGTGGTGCAAAAGCTGAAGAAGCAAAAGCTGCTGGTGCAGACTTTGTTGGTGAAGATGACCTTGTTGCTAAAATCAACGATGGTTGGTTGGACTTCGACGTAGTTATCGCTACACCTGACATGATGGCTCTTGTTGGACGTCTTGGACGTGTTCTTGGACCACGTAACTTGATGCCAAACCCTAAAACTGGTACTGTAACTATGGATGTTGCTAAAGCAGTTGAAGAGTCTAAAGGTGGTAAAATCACTTACCGTGCAGACCGTGCAGGTAACGTTCAAGCTATCATCGGTAAAGTATCATTTGAAGCTGAAAAATTGGTTGAAAACTTCAAAGCTTTCAACGAAACAATCCAAAAAGCAAAACCAGCTACAGCTAAAGGAACTTACGTAACAAACTTGACTATCACAACTACTCAAGGTGTTGGTATCAAAGTTGACGTAAACTCACTTTAATCAGTAGTTTATAAAAGAGGACGAGTACGAAAGTGCTCGTTTTTTTGGCGTACGACGGGCATGTCGTATATCTGAGGTGTAAGTCCTCGGTGGGCATCTGCTACCGGTGAACTCAATAGCGATTCCCAAGCCTAACTATCGTTAGGTAGCGGGGATAGGAAGGGATAGCGAAATCGTGGCTCTACGAACAGGAAGGTGGAGATTCGTAGAGCGGATGAAGATGAGAGCAATTCCAAAGTACAAAAATAGTCGTAACCTGAATGTGTAAATGATGGGAGGAGTTGAATTCGAACTAGAGAGGTAATAATAAATTTATGCTATAGTCATGGTGGTTTGTATGCTTTTGATTCTAGTTTATCAAATAATAGATTAGAATTGTCAGATAATATCATTTTATGTTATAATGAAGAAAAAACAGAGGTGTTCAAATGTCAGAAGCAGGTCATAAGTTTTTAGCAAAACTGGGGAAAAAACGCTTACGCCCAGGTGGAAAACGTGCTACAGATTGGTTAATTGCGGAAGGAGGATTTTCAAAAGAAAAGAGAATACTAGAGGTTGCGTGTAATAGGGGAACTACAGCAATTGAGTTGGCACAGCGTTTTGGTTGTAAGATAACTGCTGTTGATATGGATGCTCAAGCTTTAGAAGTGGCTAAAAAATCTGCTGAAACGGCAGGTGTTGCTCATTTAATCAGTTTTGAAAGAGCAAATGCAATGAAACTTCCTTATGAAGATGCTAGTTTTGATATTGTTATAAATGAAGCTATGCTGACTATGCAAGCCGATCAAGCTAAGAAAAAATGTGTAATGGAATATCTAAGGGTTTTAAAACCTGAAGGTCTTCTCTTGACACATGATGTGCTTCTTAAGGAAGCTAAAGAGTCTGTCAGACAGGAATTATCACAAGCAATTCATGTAAATGTAGGTCCTTTAACTCAAGATGGTTGGGAACAGGTGATGATAGAATCAGGTTATCGTGATGTGAAAGTATTGACTGGTGAAATGACATTAATGAAATTATCAGGTATGATTTATGACGAAGGTTGGCTAGGAACTTTGAAAATTTGTGTAAATGCTTGTAAAAAGGAGAATAGAAAGCAGTTTTTAACGATGTATAAAATGTTTGCTAAGAATAAACAGAACTTGGGTTTTATTGCTATGGCTAGTCATAAATCGTCAAATCGTTAGATAATCATTGAAGTTAACTTTTCCTTTTTTCTTTCTTAAAAAATATGCTATAATAGAGAGTAAAAACTTTGAAAGAAAGAAAAATATGAATTTAAAAGATTATATTGCAACAATTGAAAATTATCCGAAGGAAGGTATTACTTTCCGTGATATCAGCCCTTTGATGGCTGATGGAAATGCTTATAGCTACGCTGTTCGTGAAATCGTTCAGTATGCTACTGACAAGAAGATCGACATGATTGTAGGTCCTGAAGCTCGTGGTTTTATCGTGGGCTGTCCAGTTGCCTTTGAGTTGGGAATTGGTTTCGCGCCTGTTCGTAAGCCAGGTAAATTGCCACGCGAAGTCATTTCTGCTGACTATGAAAAAGAGTACGGTGTTGATACCTTGACTATGCATGCGGATGCCATCAAGCCAGGTCAACGTGTTCTGATCGTAGATGACCTCTTGGCGACAGGTGGAACTGTTAAGGCAACTATCGAGATGATTGAAAAACTTGGTGGTGTTGTAGCAGGTTGTGCCTTCCTTGTTGAATTGGATGAATTGAACGGTCGTGAAAAAATCGGTGACTACGATTACAAAGTTTTGATGCATTATTAATGAAAAACAGTCCCTAGGGCTGTTTTCTCTACATTAGGATATAAAAATAGACTATAGCTAGTTAGAGAAAAACTATAATTGAAAACTATATCTTCTTGCAGTATAATAAAAGGACTAGGTGTTTGAGATTTGGTTTCATACTCAATGAAAATCAAAGAGCAAACCAGGAAACTAGCCGCAGGTTGCTCAAAACACTGTTTTGAGGTTGTAGATGGAACTGACGTAGTCAGTATCCTACACATACGGCAAGGCAACGTTGACGCAGTTTGAAGAGATTTTCGAAGAGTTTCAAACATATGCAATGATTCCTGAAAGAATACAGTTAGGAGAGGGTTATGCCGATTCGAATTGATAAAAAATTGCCAGCTGTTGAGATTTTACGGACAGAGAATATCTTTGTCATGGATGATCAGCGTGCGGCCCACCAAGATATCCGTCCCTTGAAGATTTTAATTTTAAATCTCATGCCACAGAAAATGGTCACAGAAACCCAGTTGTTACGTCATTTGGCCAATACACCTCTACAACTGGATATTGATTTTCTCTATATGGAGAGCCATCGTTCTAAAACAACTCGTTCAGAACACATGGAGACCTTTTATAAAACCTTCCCAGAAGTCAAGGATGAGTATTTTGATGGGATGATTATTACGGGGGCCCCAGTTGAGCATTTACCATTTGAGGAAGTGGACTATTGGGAGGAATTCAGTCAGGTGCTTGAGTGGTCCAAGACCCATGTCTATTCGACACTTCATATCTGTTGGGGGGCTCAGGCTGGGCTTTATCTGCGCTATGGTGTAGAAAAATACCAGATGGCCAGTAAGCTATCAGGTATTTATCCTCAGGACACCCTAAAAGAGGGTCACCTTCTCTTTAGAGGTTTTGACGATAGTTACGTAGCTCCTCATTCTCGGCACACGGAGATTTCTAAGGAAGAGATTCTGAATAAGACCAATCTCGAGATTTTGTCAGAAGGTCCTCAGGTTGGGGTTTCGATTTTAGCCAGTCGTGATTTGCGAGAAATTTATAGTTTTGGGCATTTGGAATATGACCGTGATACCTTGGCAAAAGAGTATTTCAGAGATTGTGATGCAGGTTTAGCTCCTCATATTCCAGAAAATTATTTTAAGGATGATGATGTTAATCAGACCCCTTGTCTTTGTTGGTCTTCATCGGCAGCCCTCTTTTTCAGTAACTGGGTGAACTATGCGGTCTATCAGGAGACGCCTTTTGACTGGAGAAAAATAGAAGATGATGCATCTGCATATGGGTATTTATAAGAGGAATTATGACATATTTAGACGCTTTTAAATCAGGGAACTTGGTTTTACCGAGTGCCCTTCTCTTGCATTTTAAGGAACTCTTTCCTTCCAGCGATGATTTTCTGGTCTGGCAATTTTTCTATTTGCAAAATACGACAGGCTTAGAAGAAATGTCACCAAGCCAGATTGCTGAAAGGATTGGCAAGGAAATTTCGGATGTCAACCAGTCCATCTCTAATCTGACGGAGAGGGGACTGCTTCAGTACCGTACTATCGAATTAAATGGTGAAATCGAATTGCTTTTTGATGCTAGTTTGGCTTTGGAACGTTTGGATGATTTGCTTGGAGTCGCTCATTCGAGTTCAGACCAGTTGACACCTCAAAATCAGCTCAAAGATTTGGTAGAAACCTTCCAACAGGAGTTGGGACGCTTGTTGACACCTTTTGAGATTGAAGATTTGACCAAGACACTAAAGGAAGATGGAACCAGTGCTGACTTGATTAAGGAAGCTCTTCGTGAAGCTGTTTTGAATGGAAAAGCAAACTGGAAGTACATTCAGGCGATTTTGAGAAACTGGCGCCATGAAGGTATCAAAAGTGTGGCTCAAATCGAGGCTAAGCGGGCAGAAAGAGAAGCAAGCAATCCTCAGTTGACACAGGTATCAGCAGATTTCAGAAATGCTATGGATCTCTGGAAGGACTAATCCATGTAAGCAGACTTGAAATCCGAGTAAGATTTGCAAGCTGTGTTTAATTGTGATAAAATAAATAGAAAATAAATTGAAAAAAGAGGTATGTGAAATGTCACGTAAACCATTTATCGCTGGTAACTGGAAAATGAACAAAAATCCAGAAGAAGCTAAAGCATTCGTTGAAGCAGTTGCATCAAAACTTCCTTCATCAGATCTTGTTGAAGCAGGTATCGCAGCTCCGGCTCTTGATTTGACAACTGTTCTTGCTGCTGCTAAAGGTTCAAACCTTAAAGTTGCTGCTCAAAACTGCTACTTTGAAAATGCAGGTGCTTTCACTGGTGAAACTAGCCCACAAGTTTTGAAAGAAATCGGTACTGACTACGTTGTTATCGGTCACTCAGAACGCCGTGACTACTTCCATGAAACTGACGAAGATATCAACAAAAAAGCAAAAGCAATCTTTGCAAACGGTATGCTTCCAATTATCTGTTGTGGTGAGTCACTTGAAACTTACGAAGCTGGTAAAGCTGCTGAATTTGTAGGTGCTCAAGTATCTGCTGCATTGGCTGGATTGACTGCTGAACAAGTTGCAGCATCAGTTATCGCTTATGAGCCAATCTGGGCTATCGGTACTGGTAAATCAGCTTCACAAGACGACGCACAAAAAATGTGTAAAGTTGTTCGTGACGTTGTAGCTGCTGACTTCGGTCAAGAAGTTGCGGACAAAGTTCGTGTTCAATACGGTGGTTCTGTTAAACCTGAAAACGTTGCTTCATACATGGCTTGCCCAGACGTTGACGGTGCCCTTGTTGGTGGTGCGTCACTTGAAGCTGAAAGCTTCTTGGCATTGCTTGACTTTGTAAAATAATCAGTAAGTAGCAAAAGCTAGGTGGAACAGCATTCAGGTGCCTGTTCCATTTTTTATAGGAGAGGAAAGATTGAAAACAAAATTTGTATGTATAGGGCTAGCAAGTCTTTGCTTACTTGGCGCAAGAGTTTCAGGAATTGCGGCAGATGAAACAAGTGGAAGCACAGTTTCAGAAAAATCTAGTTTATCAACAGGAACTTCATCAACTAGTAGCAATGAACAGAGAAACAATGTCTCTGCCCACTGGGATGGGGATTATTATGTAAAGGCTGATGGTTCTAAAGCTCAAAGTGAATGGATTTTTGACAACTACTATAAGGCTTGGTTTTATATTAATTCAGATGGTCGTTACGCGCAGAATGAATGGCATGGAAATTACTACCTGAAATCAGGTGGCTATATGGCCCAAAACGAGTGGATCTATGACAATAATTACAAGAGTTGGTTTTATCTCAAGTCAGATGGGGCTTATGCCCATCAAGAATGGCAATTGATTGGAAATAAGTGGTATTACTTCAAGAAGTGGGGTTACATGGCTAAAAGCCAATGGCAAGGAAGTTATTTCTTGAATGGTCAAGGTGCCATGATGCAAAATGAATGGCTTTATGATCCAGCCTATTCTGCTTATTTTTATCTAAAATCCGATGGAACTTATGCCAACCAAGAGTGGCAAAAAGTGGGCGGCAAATGGTACTATTTCAAGAAGTGGGGCTATATGGCTCGGAATGAGTGGCAAGGCAACTACTATTTGACTGGAAGTGGTGCCATGGCGACTGACGAAGTGATTATGGATGGTGCTCGCTATATCTTTGCGGCCTCTGGTGAGCTCAAAGAAAAGAAAGATTTAAATGTCGGCTGGGTTCACAGAGATGGTAAACGCTATTTCTTTAATAATAGAGAAGAGCAAGTGGGAACCGAACATGCTAAGAAAGTCATTGATATTAGTGAGCACAATGGTCGTATCAATGATTGGAAAAAGGTTATTGATGAAAATGAAGTAGATGGTGTCATTGTTCGTTTGGGCTATAGTGGAACTGAGGACAAGGAATTGGCTCATAATATTAAGGAGTTAAACCGTCTTGGAATTCCTTACGGTGTTTACCTTTATACTTATGCTGAAAATGAGACCGATGCTGAGAATGATGCTAATCAAACCATTGAACTCTTGAAAAAATACAAGATGAACTTGTCTTACCCTATCTACTACGATGTTGAGAACTGGGAATATGGCAATAAGACCAAGAGGGCTCCAAGTGATACTGGAACCTGGGTCAAGATTATCAACAAATATATGGCAACAATGAAGCAGGCGGGTTATCAAAATGTGTATGTCTATAGCTATCGTAGTTTATTACAGACGCGTTTAAAACACCCAGATATTTTAAAACATGTAAACTGGGTAGCAGCCTATACCAATGCTTTAGAATGGGAAAATCCTCATTATTCAGGAGAAAAAGGTTGGCAATATACCTCTTCTGAATACATGAAAGGAATCCAAGGGCGTGTGGATGTCAGCGTTTGGTATTAAGCTCTGATTAGAAAGAGGGATGTGAGAGTAGCACCCTCTTTTTCTTTGTTTTATGGTAGTTCATCATCTAGTAAATTCAAGATCTTGCTCAGAAATGAATCTTATACTCAATGAAAATCAAAGAGCAAACTAGGAAACTAGCCGCAGGCTGCTCAAAACACTGTTTTGAGGTTGTAGATAAGACTGATGAAGTCAGTAACCATATATACGGCAAGGCGACGTTGACGTGGTTTGAAGAGATTTTCGAAGAGTATTATATAGTAGATTGAATATAGACCAGGACATTGCGGTTGCTAAAACATTTTTAGAAATTCATTTGTCTTTCCTAATCGACTTGGCTCCATCTTATTTCAATCTATTATAGTCTTGGGGAATTTCTTCAAACCATATCAGCTTGGTCAGTTCTACCTGCGACCTCAAAACTTGTACTTTGGTTAAGCTGGGTTTAGTTTCCTAGTTTGCTGATGGATTTCCATTGACTATAAGCATCCAGACCTCTTTTTCGTCTTCTAAAGAATTCTTAAATTATCAGTCTATTGCAACTTTTCTCATGTGGGTCATTTGGCTTGCTATTGTCTTTCCTTAGTAGTATACTAAGGTAGTAATCATTAAGAAGTGGTTACATAAAAATAATGAATGAGGTAAAATAAAATGGTAGAATTGAAAAAAGAAGCAGCAAAAGATGTCGCAACATTAACAAAAGCAGCGCCAGTAGCATTGGCAAAAACAAAGGAAGTTTTGAATCAAGCTGTTGCTGATTTGTACGTAGCCCACGTTGCTTTGCACCAAGTACACTGGTATATGCGTGGACGCGGTTTTATGGTATGGCATCCAAAAATGGATGAGTACATGGATGCTCTTGATGGTCATTTAGATGAAATCAGCGAACGATTGATTACACTCGGTGGAAGCCCATTCTCTACATTGACAGAATTCCTTCAAAATAGTGAAATCGAAGAAGAAGCTGGTGAATACCGTAATATTGAAGAAAGCTTGGAACGTGTTCTAGCTATTTATCGCTACCTCATCACTCTTTTCCAAAAAGCGTTGGATGTGACTGACGAAGAAGGCGATGATGTTACAAACGATATTTTTGTTGGTGCTAAGGCTGAACTTGAGAAAACAGTTTGGATGCTTGCGGCAGAACTTGGACAAGCACCTGGTTTGTAAGAAATAAGGAAACATAGATAAATCTGTAGGAAATTTCTTACAGATTTTTCTATTTTGTAAGCTATTCCAAATCAGTCTTTTTTCGAGTTTTTTGATAAAATAGTACTATCAGTGAAAAGGATGGAAGCATGACTAAGAAAATTGTAGCTATTTGGGCCCAGGATGAAGAGGGTGTGATTGGTAAGGACAATCGTCTGCCTTGGCATTTGCCAGCAGAACTGCAACACTTCAAAGAAACAACTCTGAATCATGCTATCTTGATGGGGCGTGTGACCTTTGATGGAATGGGGCGTCGCTTGCTTCCCAAACGGGAGACCTTGATTTTGACGCGTAATTCTGAAGAAAAGATAGACGGGGTTGCTACTTTTTATGATGTTCAGTCTGTCTTGGACTGGTATCAGGCTCAAGATAAGAATCTTTATATTTTAGGTGGAAAGCAAATTTTTCAAGCTTTTGAACCCTACCTTGACGAAGTGATTGTGACTCACATTCATGCTCGGGTGGAAGGAGATACCTATTTCCCTGAAGAGTTTGACCTGTCTATTTTTGAGACGGTTTCAAGCAAATCCTATACCAAAGATGAGAAAAATCCTTATGATTTTACCATCCAATACCGCAAGAGAAAGGAAGTCTAATGGAACGTAGTATATTTGGTTTTTTCACAGCCATGCTGTGTTTGGTCTGCTTGCTTGCAGGAGCACAGGCTTTTCGTAAAAAGCGCTATGGACTTTCTGTCCTGCTCTGGTTAAATGCCTTTACCAATTTGGTCAATAGTATCCATGCTTTTTACATGACCTTATTTTAGATAGAATGACAGTATAGAATAGAACGGAAGGAAATCATGCCTACAACTAGGAATAATGATATGATGGTTTATTGCTCATTTTGTGGCAAAAACCAAGAAGAAGTACAAAAAATAATCGCTGGCAACAATGCTTTTATTTGTAATGAATGCGTGGAGTTGGCTCAGGAAATCATTCGAGAAGAATTGGTTGAGGAAGTCTTGGCAGACTTGTCTGAGGTGCCAAAACCAATTGAACTCCTCCATATCTTGAACCACTATGTTATCGGTCAAGATCGTGCCAAGCGTGCCTTGGCAGTGGCGGTTTATAACCACTACAAACGTATCAATTTCCACGATACGCGTGAAGAGTCAGAAGATGTGGATTTGCAGAAATCAAACATTTTGATGATTGGCCCAACTGGTTCAGGGAAAACTTTCCTTGCCCAGACCTTGGCTAAGAGCTTGAACGTGCCTTTTGCGATTGCGGATGCGACAGCTCTTACTGAGGCTGGTTATGTAGGTGAGGACGTGGAAAATATCCTCCTTAAACTCTTGCAGGCTGCTGACTTTAATATCGAGCGTGCAGAACGTGGGATTATCTACGTGGATGAAATTGACAAGATTGCCAAGAAAAGCGAGAACGTGTCTATCACACGTGATGTTTCTGGTGAAGGTGTGCAACAAGCCCTTCTCAAGATTATCGAGGGAACTGTTGCTAGCGTGCCGCCTCAGGGGGGACGCAAGCATCCACAACAAGAGATGATTCAAGTGGATACTAAAAATATCCTCTTCATCGTGGGTGGTGCCTTTGATGGCATTGAAGAAATCGTCAAACAACGTCTTGGAGAAAAAGTCATCGGATTTGGTCAAAATAACAAGGCGATTGATGAAAACAGCTCTTACATGCAAGAAATCATCGCAGAAGACATTCAAAAATTCGGGATTATTCCTGAGTTGATTGGACGCTTGCCTGTCTTTGCAGCTCTTGAGCAATTGACGGTCGATGACTTGGTTCGCATCTTGAAAGAGCCAAGAAATGCCTTGGTCAAACAGTACCAAACCTTGCTTTCTTATGATGATGTCGAGTTGGAATTTGACGACGAAGCCCTTCAAGAAATTGCCAATAAGGCTATCGAACGTAAGACAGGGGCGCGTGGTCTTCGCTCCATCATCGAAGAAACCATGTTAGACGTTATGTTTGAAGTACCGAGTCAGGAAAATGTGAAATTGGTTCGCATCACAAAAGAAGCTGTCGATGGAACGGATAAACCAATCCTAGAAACAGCCTAGAGGTGACTATGGAACTTAATACACACAATGCTGAAATCTTGCTCAGTGCGGCTAATAAATCTCACTATCCGCAGGATGAGCTCCCAGAGATTGCCCTAGCAGGGCGTTCAAATGTTGGTAAGTCTAGCTTCATCAACACCATGCTGAACCGTAAGAATCTGGCCCGTACATCAGGAAAACCTGGTAAAACCCAGCTTCTCAACTTCTTTAATATCGATGATAAGATGCGTTTTGTGGATGTACCTGGTTATGGTTATGCCCGCGTTTCCAAAAAGGAACGTGAAAAGTGGGGGCGCATGATTGAGGAGTACTTAACGACTCGGGAAAATCTCCGTGCAGTAGTCAGTCTAGTTGACCTCCGTCACGACCCGTCAGCAGATGATGTACAGATGTACGAATTTCTCAAGTATTACGAGATTCCGGTTATCATCGTTGCGACCAAGGCGGACAAGATTCCGCGTGGTAAATGGAATAAGCATGAATCAGCAATCAAAAAGAAATTAAATTTTGACCCAAGTGATGACTTCATCCTCTTTTCATCTGTCAGCAAGGCAGGGATGGACCAAGCTTGGGATGCAATCTTAGAAAAATTGTGAGGAAAAGAAAATGGCAAAAACAATTCATACAGATAAAGCTCCAAAGGCTATCGGACCATATGTTCAAGGAAAAATCGTTGGCAACCTTTTGTTTGCTAGTGGTCAAGTTCCCCTATCTCCTGAAACTGGGGAAATCGTAGGAGAGACTATCCAAGAACAGACAGAACAAGTCTTAAAAAACATCGGTGCTATTTTGGCAGAAGCAGGAACAGACTTTGACCATGTTGTCAAAACAACTTGTTTCTTGAGCGATATGAACGACTTTGTTCCTTTTAACGAGGTTTACCAAACGGCCTTTAAAGAGGAATTTCCAGCTCGTTCAGCAGTAGAGGTAGCTCGTCTTCCTCGTGATGTAAAAGTCGAAATTGAAGTCATCGCAGAGATTGGATAAGCTAGTTGAAGTTTGGTTCTGCCAAACTTCTTTTGATATAAGGAGAAAAAGATGACAAAGAAACAACTTCACTTGGTGATTGTGACAGGGATGAGTGGGGCAGGCAAAACTGTAGCCATTCAGTCCTTCGAAGATTTGGGTTATTTTACTATTGATAATATGCCTCCAGCTCTCTTGCCTAAGTTTTTGCAGTTGGTGGAAACAAAGGAAGACGACCATAAGTTGGCCTTGGTAGTAGATATGCGTAGCCGTTCTTTCTTCTCAGAGATTCAAGCTGTTTTGGATGAGTTGGAAAACAAGGAAGAACTGGACTTCAAAATTCTCTTTTTGGATGCAGCTGATAAGGAATTGGTCGCGCGTTACAAGGAAACCAGACGGAGTCACCCACTAGCAGCAGACGGACGGATTTTGGATGGAATCAAGCTGGAACGTGAGCTCTTGGCACCTTTGAAAAATATGAGCCAAAATGTGGTGGATACGACTGAACTCACTCCTCGTGAGCTGCGTAAAACCCTTGCAGAGCAGTTTTCGGATCAAGAACAAGCCCAGTCTTTCCGTATCGAAGTCATGTCTTTTGGCTTTAAATATGGAATTCCGATTGATGCGGACTTGGTCTTTGATGTTCGTTTCTTGCCAAATCCCTACTACCTTCCAGAACTGAGAAACCAAACGGGTGTGGATGAACCTGTTTATGATTATGTCATGAACCATCCTGAGTCAGAAGACTTTTATCAACATTTATTGGCCTTGATTGAGCCGATTTTGCCAAGTTACCAAAAGGAAGGGAAGTCTGTTTTGACCATTGCCATGGGTTGTACGGGTGGGCAACACCGTAGTGTGGCCTTTGCTAAACGGTTGGCGCAGGACTTATCCAAGAATTGGCCTGTTAATGAAGGGCATCGCGACAAAGATCGAAGAAAGGAAACGGTAAACCGTTCATGAGAAAACCAAAGATAACGGTGATTGGTGGAGGGACTGGGATCCCCGTCATTCTTAAAAGTCTGCGGGAAAAAGATGTGGAAATCGCTGCTATCGTAACGGTGGCAGATGATGGTGGTTCATCAGGTGAACTCCGAAAAAATATGCAGCAATTGACACCGCCAGGTGATCTTCGCAATGTCCTTGTGGCCATGTCGGATATGCCTAAGTTCTATGAGAAGGTCTTTCAGTATCGTTTTTCTGAGGATGCGGGAGCCTTTGCGGGCCATCCGCTGGGAAATCTCATTATCGCTGGTCTGTCAGAGATGCAGGGTTCGACCTATAATGCCATGCAGTTATTGAGCAAATTTTTCCATACTACTGGGAAGATTTATCCTTCCAGTGACCATCCCTTGACCCTGCATGCAGTCTTTCAGGATGGGACAGAGGTGGCTGGAGAGAGCCATATTGCAGACCATCCAGGTATGATTGACCACGTCTATGTGACCAATACCCTCAACGATGATACGCCTCTGGCTAGCCGTCGAGTAGTGCAGACCATTCTTGAAAGTGACATGATTGTCCTCGGACCTGGTTCCCTCTTTACCTCTATTTTGCCCAATATCGTGATTAAGGAAATCGGGCAGGCGCTTTTGGAAACCAAGGCAGAAATCGCCTATGTCTGCAATATTATGACCCAACGTGGGGAGACAGAACACTTTACAGATAGTGATCACGTGGAAGTCTTGCATCGTCACCTTGGTCGACCTTTTATCGATACTGTCTTGGTGAATATCGAAAAAGTGCCTCAAGAATACATGAATTCCAATCGTTTTGATGAATATTTGGTGCAGGTGGAACATGATTTTGCTGGTCTTTGTAAGCAAGTTCCGCGTGTGATTTCATCCAACTTCCTTCGTCTGGAAAATGGGGGTGCCTTCCACGATGGAGATTTGATCGTGGACGAATTGATGCGGATTATACAGGTGAGAAAATGAGTTTCACAGTAGCAGTAAAAGAAGAAATCCTAGGTCAGCACCATCTAAGCCAGCATGAATTATCTGCCATTATCAAGATGTCTGGCAGTATCGGTCTTTCGACTTCAGGCCTGACCTTGTCTGTCGTGACAGAAAATGCTAAGCTGGCTCGTCACCTCTATGAATCCTTTCTCCATTTCTATGAAATCAAATCAGAAATCCGACACCACCAAAGAAGCAATCTTCGCAAGAATAGAGTCTATACCGTTTTTACAGATGAAAAGGTGCAGGACCTGCTGAGTGATTTGCACTTGGCTGACTCCTTCTTTGGTCTGGAAACAGGCATTGATGAGGCGATTTTATCGGACGAGGAAGCAGGTCGTGCTTATCTTTGTGGCGCTTTCTTGGCAAATGGAAGTATTCGTGACCCTGAATCAGGTAAGTACCAGTTGGAAATCAGTTCTGTTTATCTGGACCACGCGCAAGGGATTGCCTCCCTTCTCCAGCAGTTTTTACTGGATGCTAAGGTGCTTGAGCGCAAAAAGGGGGCTGTGACCTATCTCCAGCGTGCCGAAGATATTATGGACTTTTTGATTGTCATCGGAGCTATGCAGGCGCGTGATGATTTCGAGCGGGTTAAGATTTTACGAGAAACCCGTAATGATCTTAATCGGGCCAACAATGCCGAAACAGCTAATATCGCTCGGACAGTTTCTGCCAGTATGAAGACCATCAACAATATCAGTAAAATCAAAGATATTATGGGCTTAGAAAACCTGCCAGTGGATTTGCAGGAAGTGGCGCAACTGCGGATTCAGCACCCAGACTACTCTATCCAGCAGTTAGCAGATAGCCTCAGCACCCCTCTGACCAAAAGTGGTGTCAACCACAGACTGAGAAAAATCAATAAGATAGCCGATGAGTTATAAAGATATAAAACACCTTTTTCTTGACAATTGAATAGAGCATGTGAGATAATAAAGAGGAATTGAGAAGTTCTAGCATTTTAGTGCTAACAGAAATCCCCTCGGTATTGCAGTACCGAGGGGATTTTTTCTGGGTTAGATAGCACTAACCAGGAAGGTTATACTCAATGAAAATAAAAGAGCAAACTAGGAAGCTAGGCGCAGGCTGTACTTGAGTACGGCAAGGCGAAGCTGACGTGGTTTGAATTTGATTTTCGAAGAGTATAAATCGAAGATTGCCTTCACTTAAACTATTCGGAGAAAAAAGAAAAAGTGAGAAAATTTCTCACTTTAGTCCAGATAATGAATCAAATTCTTTTCAGTAAGGATATCTGAGTAAGTAAAGGATTCAACGTAAACATTAGCTTGTTTATCTCCTTCCACATTCCCAAATTCCACAATAAATAGGGATGGATAAACCTCAATTAGCTTACCCAATCTATTTTTTTGGCGCTTACGACCATTCTCCAAAGTCATTTCTACGACTTGTCCCTCATGTGCCTTGATTTCTTCTTTGATTTTTTTCATCTTGGCTACATCTGTAAATGCATCTGACATCTTATGCCTCCCTCTTTGAGATACTTGAAAATTTATTGTATTCTTTTTGGAAAATTAATTCCACCGTTCCACGAGCTCCACTACGGTTTTTCTCGATAATAACTTCTACCTTATTATTCGGTATGCCTTCCTCTTCTTCACCACCACGCTCATAGTAATCGTCGCGATAAAGAAAGGCTACGATATCAGCGTCCTGCTCAATAGACCCAGATTCACGAATATCAGACAAGACCGGTCTCTTATCCTGACGTTGTTCTACACCACGAGAAAGCTGACTTAGAGCGATTACTGGAACCTTCAGTTCTTTTGCTAGGATTTTCAACTGACGTGAAATTTCTGAAACTTCCTGTTGACGGTTTTCTCGCCCAGTTCCCGTGATAAGCTGCAAATAGTCTATCAAAATCAAACCAAGATTTCCAGTTTCTTGAGCCAATTTACGAGAACGAGAACGAATCTCTGTAATTCGAATCCCTGGTGTATCATCGATATAGATACTTGCATTCGCTAGATTCCCTTGAGCAATAGTGTACTTTTGCCATTCCTCATCGGTCAATTGACCCGTACGGATAGAATGGGATTCCACCAAACCTTCTGCCGCCAACATACGATCCACTAGACTTTCCGCACCCATTTCCAGTGAAAAAATAGCAACCGTTTTGTCCAACTTGGTCCCAATATTCTGAGCGATATTCAAGGCAAAGGCTGTCTTACCAACCGCCGGACGGGCTGCTAGGATAATCAACTCCTCCTCATGAAGTCCAGTCGTCATATGATCCAAGTCACGATAACCTGTCGCAATACCTGTAATATCGGTCGTTTGTTGCGAGCGAGCTTCCAGATTTCCAAAGTTGATATTCAACACATCTCGAATGTTCTTAAATCCACTTCGATTTGCATTTTCACTGACATCAATCAGGCCTTTTTCTGCCTGAGCAATGATTTCATCAGCTGGTTGCGAAGCCTCGTAAGCTTGATTGACAGACTCTGTCAACTTTGAGATTAATCGACGTAGCATTGCTTTTTCTGCAACAATCTTAGCATAGTACTCCGCATTAGCAGAAGTTGGCACAGAATTGACAATCTCAACCAAGTAAGACAAGCCACCAATATTCTGTAAATCCCCTTGATTATCAAGAATGGTGCGAACCGTTGTTGCATCTATGGCATCGCCACGATCGGATAAATCGACCATAGCTTGGAAAATCAAACGATGGGCATACTTAAAAAAGTCCCGAGAATCAATATATTCTCGAACAAAAACAAGCTTACTCTCGTCAATAAAGATAGCCCCTAAAACAGATTGCTCAGCTAAGATATCTTGAGGTTGTACTCGTAACTCTTCTACTTCTGCCATCAGACTTCCCTTCCTTTTACAGTCTTGTCAAGAAGGTGTAAATTTATCCTTCTTTCACACGAAGATTGATTACACTTGTGATATCTTGATAGATTTTCACTGGTACATCAATCAAACCAACTGCTCGAATCGGAGCTTGTACTTGAATATGACGTTTATCAATCTTAATTCCAAATTGCTTTTGCAATTCTTCTGCAATTTTCTTATTGGTAATAGAACCAAAAGTACGGCCATCTGGACCAACCTTTTCAACAAATTCTACAACCGTTTCTTCTGCTTCTAGTTGGACTTTAATTGCTTTTGCTTCTGCAATCATCTCAGCATGAGCTTTTTCTTCAGATTTTTGTTTACCACGAAGTTCACCTACAGCTTGAGCAGTCGCTTCTTTTGCTAAATTCTTTTTGATAAGAAAGTTTTGTGCATACCCTGTTGGTACTTCCTTAATTTCGCCTTTTTTACCTTTTCCTTTAACATCTGCTAAAAAGATTACTTTCATTCTTCTTTCTCCTTTTCCTTTATTTCATTTAATACAATTTCTGTCAGTTTTTCACCTGCTTCTGACAAGGTTAAATCCTTAATTTGAGCTGCTGCCAAATTAAAGTGACCTCCACCTCCCAGCTCTTCCATAATCCGTTGTACATTCAGCTTACTACGACTTCGAGCTGAGATGGAGATAAATCCTTGTGTATTCTTCGCAAGAACAAAACTCGCTTCAATACCTGACATAGCTAACATGGCATCTGCTGCCTTACTAATAACAACTGTATCGTAACATTTCGAGTCCGTAGCCTCTGCTATTAGTACATCTGAACCTAATTTACGCCCCTGTAAAATCAGTTCATTGACCTCACGATATTCTTCAAAATCTGTCGCAGCGATTTCTTGGATAGCAATACTATCGCTTCCGCGCGTTCTGAGATAGCTAGCAACATCAAATGTCCGACTAGTCACTCGTGAGGTGAAATTTTTAGTATCCAACATCATACCAGCCATTAAAACACTTGCTTGCATACGACTCAAACGATTTTTCTTAGAATTCTGGAACTGAATCAATTCCGTTACCAACTCACTGGCACTGCTTGCACCACTTTCGATATAAGTAATAACTGCATTATCTGGGAAATCCTGATCCCTTCTATGGTGGTCAATAACAATAGTTTGGGTAAACAAATCATAAAAATCTTTTGATAAAGTTAAAGCTGTCTTTGAATGGTCTACAAGAATCAACAAAGAACGATTGGTCACCATCCCCATTGCATCCTTAACAGACAACAACTTCGTAACTCCTTCTTTTTCTAAGAATGCAACAGCTCGTTCAATATCCGGAGACATTTGTTCTTCGTCATAAAGAGCATAACTATTTTCAGTCACATTACTAGCAAATAACTGCATACCTACAGCAGAACCCAAAGCATCCATATCAAGATTTTTGTGACCAACTACAAAAACCTGATCCACACTCCGAATCTTATCTGAAATAGCTGTCATCATAGCGCGCGTACGTGTCCTTGTACGCTTGATTGACGCCGCAGATCCACCACCAAAATAAACGGGATTTTTCGTTTCGTCATTCTCCTTGACAACCACCTGGTCGCCACCACGCACTTCAGCCAAGTTCAAGTTGAGCAATGCAACTTTCCCGATTTCATCATGATTTCCATCACCATAAGAAAATCCCATACTTAAGGTCAAAGGCAACTGTCTCTGTTTCGACTCTTCTCTGAAAGCATCAATAACAGAAAATTTATCATTCATCAATCCCTCAAGTACCGTGTAGTCCGTAAATAGATAAAAGCGATCCATACTTACTCGACGGGAGAACATGGCATGTTGACCAGCAAATTCTGAAACAAAATTGGCTACAAAACTATTTATATGACTGATATCAGACTCTGATGTTTCATCTTCTAAATCATCGTAGTTGTCAACGGAAACGATCCCAATCACAGGCCGACTCGTTACTAACTCAACAGTCGCTTCGTATTCTCCAGACACATCAAAGAAGTAAAGAACTCCAGATACCTTGTCCATATGAACCGAATAACGGGTCTCCCCCAAGGTAGCGTAAGAACCTGGGTTCCCCACAGAAGCCTTGATAATTGTTTGAATTAATACCACATCAATCTCGCCCACTTCATTAGTCAAAATCAATTCAGCATAAGGATTAAACCATTCAACTTCACCTGACGACAAGTCTAGTTTAATAACTCCAACAGGCATCTGTTCTAACAAGGTTGTCAAACTTTCTTCAGCTTGGTGGTTTACATACTGGATTTGTTCTACTTCACTCCTTGAGTAGTAGTCTCTCTGATGGATGAATAATAAAATATATGAACCCAAAATAAGTAGGAAAAGAAATAGCGTTACCAGTGTATTCGTTACAAAAACAAGTTGCACAGATAGCACTCCGAACGCCACTATTCCTAATATTAAGGGGAAAATAGGACTTACATAAAATTTTTTCATTCCAAACCTCTTGGCACCCATTATACCATAATAACCACCAAAAAGCGACTTTTTAAAAGTGTAATCAGTAATTCTATCAATTATAAGAAAAAGGAGGTTTACAATTCAGTAAACCTCACTTTACACATATTGAAATTAAGATTCTTTAACTTCTAACAAACCAATTTCGCCATCTTCACGACGATAAATCACATTAGTTGTTTGATCTTCAACATCCACATAGATAAAGAAATCATGTCCCAACAAATCCATCTGTAGAATAGCTTCTTCCAAATCCATTGGTTTTAAATCAATTTGTTTTGAACGAACAACTCTAGATTGGACAACATTTGGATCTTCCACCAAAGCATCTGTAAATAATTGACTAGTTGCTACCTTATTTTTATTTTTACGCTCGATTTTTGTTTTATTTTTACGAATCTGACGTTCAATTTTATCGGTTACAAGGTCAATTGAACCATACATATCTTGAGACACATCTTCTGCACGAAGAGTAATAGAGCCAAGCGGAATCGTTACTTCCACTTTAGCCGTTTTTTCACGATACACCTTCAAGTTAACTCGAGCATCCAACTCTTGTTCAGCTTGAAAATACTTTTCGATCTTTTCGAGTTTAGAAACTACATAATCACGAATTGCTTCTGTTACTTCTAGGTTTTCACCACGGATACTATATTTAATCATATGAGTACCTTCTTTCTAAACATTTTTGTTTTTATGATTTTATTATAACGCTTTCATTCTATTTTTGCAAATTTTTTCCTTATCTTACAAGGGAAAATGTTTTTACATCCTCAGCACCAGCTTCTTCCAGCAGTTTCTTCACACGATTTATAGTTGTTCCTGTAGTATAAATATCATCTATAATTAGGATTTTCTTAGGAATGCGGACTCCACTTTTAATAAAGAAAGGAAGTTCTGTCGCCAAGCGCTCTGAGCGACTTTTAGAAGAACTGGCTCGTTCTTCTCTTTTCTCTAACAAATCCAGGTACTTAAATCCTGCTGCATTGACCAAGCCCTCAACCTGATTAAATCCTCTATCAGCATATCTCTCCTTACTTAATGGAATGACTACAAATTGGTACTCTTTGTACTTTTTCAACTCCTCACTTAAAAATGAAGAAAAAACTTTTCTTAAAAGGAAGTCTCCATCAAATTTATATCGACTAAAAAAATCCTTCATAGCTTGATTGTAAGTGAAAATCGCTCTATGACTGACCTCAACTCCTTCTTTACACCAAAATTGACAATCTTGACACTTTGTTGACAATCCTATTTTCATACAGTTTGGACAGTACTCTTCTCCAATTCTCTCAAAAGTAGAATCACAATCTAAACAAAGACAGGAGGCATCATTCTTCATAAGTAAGAGACTACTAAAAGTTAAAACAGTCTTCATAGTCTGCTCACATAACAAGCACTTCATAGACCAGCCTCCTTATTCATCATCTGAACTTCCTTAATCGCCTTCTTGATTGAATCATTTAACCCATCATGGAAGAAAAGCAAATCTCCTGTCGGTCTATCCATGCTTCGTCCAACTCGTCCACCAATCTGAATCAAACTAGACTTGGTAAACAGACGATGATTAGCCTCTACTACGAAAACGTCCACACAAGGGAAGGTAACCCCACGCTCCAAGATTGTCGTACTGATAAGTATTGTCAGTGCTCCATCTCGAAAAGCTTGTACCTGCTCTAATCGATCTTCTGTGATAGAAGAGACAAATCCAATTTTCTCATTTGGAAATTGCTCCTGTAAGATTTCTTTTAACTGCTCCCCTTTCTTAATTTCTGAAGCAAAAATGAGTAACGGATAAGCTGTCTTTCTCTGCTTATCAATATAGGACTTTAACTTTGGTGACAAACGATTCTTATCTAAGTAGCGATTAAAATCCGATAACCAAATTGGTTTTGGAATAATCAACGGATTTCCATGGAACCGTCTCGGTAAACTCAGTCTTTTTAGTTCTCCTAAACGGACCTTTTTATCTAACTCATCAGTCGAAGTCGCCGTTAAAAAGATTCTCAATCCATTCTCCTTTACACTATTCTTGACAGCGTGGTAAAGCGTGGGATTATCAACATAAGGAAAAGCATCTACTTCATCCACTATCAGCAAATCAAAAGCTTGATAAAATTTCAATAACTGATGGGTTGTCGCAACAACTAGTGGTGTTCGAAAATACGGCTTTGATTCTCCATGTAGGAGGGCTATCTCGCAAGAAAAATCATTTTGCAGGCGCTTATACAGCTCCAAACAAACATCTATGCGAGGACTAGCCAAACATACTGCACCACCTCCATTAATCACTTTAGCCACAACTTGATAAATCATTTCTGTCTTTCCAGCCCCTGTCACCGCATGAACTAAAGTTGGCTCTTGCTTCTCTACTGCTTGAATCAGTCCCTCTGACACCTTCTCTTGAAAAGGAGTTAATTGACCACGCCATTTAAGAACATCTTGCTTCGGAAAATCCTCCTGTGGGAAATAGTATAAATCTTGATCACTCCTGACTCGCTTCATAATTAAGCACTCCCGACAATAGTAAGCACCAATGGGCAAATACCATTCTTCTAGAATAGTATTATTACAACGTTGACAGAAAAATTTCCCCTTCTCCTTTCTCATTGCTGGAAATTTCTCCGCCAACTGACATTCCTCTTCTGTTAATTCATTCTCAGTAAACAAACGACCGAGATAGTTTGGATTTACTTTCATACTTCTTTATTCGTAAAAACCTAGCGCTTTAGATGATTTTTTAGTACAATTAAATCATGGAATTTAGAACAATTAAAGAGGACGGACAAGTCCAAGAAGAAATCAAAAAATCCCGCTTTATCTGTCATGCCAAGCGTGTTTATAGCGAAGAAGAGGCTCGTGACTTCATTACTGCTATCAAAAAAGAACACTACAAAGCGACACATAACTGCTCTGCCTTTATTATTGGGGAACGTAGTGAAATTAAACGTACAAGTGATGATGGTGAGCCTAGTGGTACTGCTGGCGTTCCCATGCTTGGGGTACTAGAAAATCATAATCTCACTAATGTCTGTGTGGTCGTGACACGCTACTTTGGTGGTATTAAACTAGGGGCTGGAGGACTAATTCGTGCTTACGCCGGCAGTGTCGCCTTAGCTGTCAAAAAAATTGGTATTATTGAAATAAAAGAACAGGCTGGCATTGCTATTCAAATGTCTTATGCTCAATACCAAGAGTATAGTAACTTTCTTAAAGAACATGATCTCATGGAGCTGGATACAAACTTTACAGATCAAGTCGATACGATGATTTATGTTGATAAAGAAGAAAAAGAAACTATTAAAGCTGCACTTGTAGAGTTTTTTAATGGAAAAATCACTTTAACTGACCAAGGTTTACGAGAAGTTGAAGTTCCTGTAAACTTATTGTAAACAATGGATAATACAGCGTTTCGTTGACATTCTCACAACTACTTTAGCGAGCAAAATAAAAAAATGCTTGCCAAGACCTACTAGAAAATGAAGCAATTCAAAAAGAAAACGGATAGCGTTCTCCTTTACACCTATTTACTAGAATTAGCCTATCACAATCGCTTAAAAATTAATGGCTTAGACCTGTGATATAAAAAAATCCTATCGCTCCGATAGGATTTCTATATTTTACAAATGTTATAGTTAGCGTTATACTAGAAATATCTTATACAAAGAGGTATTCATATGTCTATTTATAACAACATTACTGAACTAATCGGTCAAACTCCGATTGTTAAACTCAACAACATTGTGCCAGAAGGTGCTGCAGATGTCTATGTAAAACTTGAAGCATTTAACCCTGGTTCTTCTGTAAAAGACCGTATTGCTCTTAGCATGATTGAAAAAGCTGAACAAGACGGTATTCTAAAACCTGGTTCTACTATTGTTGAAGCAACAAGTGGAAACACTGGTATTGGACTTTCATGGGTAGGTGCTGCTAAAGGGTATAAAGTCGTCATCGTTATGCCTGAAACTATGAGTGTAGAACGACGTAAGATCATCCAAGCCTATGGTGCTGAACTCGTCCTTACGCCTGGTAGCGAAGGAATGAAGGGTGCTATTGCTAAGGCTCAAGAAATCGCTGCTGAACGTGATGGTTTCCTTCCTCTTCAATTTGACAACCCAGCAAATCCAGAGGTACACGAAAGAACAACAGGAGCTGAAATACTAGCTGCTTTCGGTAAAGATGGACTAGATGCCTTTGTTGCTGGAGTGGGTACCGGTGGAACGATTTCTGGTGTTTCTCATGCACTCAAATCAGCAAATTCAAACATTCAAGTTTATGCAGTGGAAGCTGATGAATCCGCCATTCTATCTGGTGAAAAACCTGGTCCTCACAAAATTCAAGGTATCTCAGCTGGATTTATTCCTGATACACTTGATACTAAAGCCTATGATGGTATCGTTCGTGTAACATCAGATGATGCTCTTGCACTCGGACGTGAAATTGGTGGAAAAGAAGGTTTCCTTGTAGGGATTTCTTCAGCTGCAGCTATCTACGGAGCCATCGAGATTGCCAAAAAATTAGGTACAGGTAAAAAAGTCCTTGCTCTAGCACCAGATAACGGTGAACGTTATCTCTCTACAGCACTCTATGAATTTGAAGTTTAGTCTCCTAAATACAATTGGCCCTTATTATAGGGCTTTTTATTTTTACCTTGAAAATAGGAAGCTCTCCCTATAGGGATCGACTGCATAGAAAAAAGGAAGCAAATTTACTTCCTTTCTATAATTAGTTAT
This sequence comes from Streptococcus sp. 5346, assembly GCF_013277455.1. Lineage (GTDB taxonomy): Bacteria > Bacillota > Bacilli > Lactobacillales > Streptococcaceae > Streptococcus. The sequence continues at coordinate 43,516 of NZ_VMMY01000004.1, read as the reverse complement.
TCAAGGCTGCTGCCATTGTAGCTGCAACTTCAGCTTCAAAGTCGTTTGCAGCTTTCTCAATACCTTCACCAACTTCAAAGCGAGCGAACTCAACTACTGAAGCGTTAACTGATTCAAGGTATGCTTCAACTGTCTTGCTGTCATCCATGATGTAAACTTGTGCAAGAAGTGTGTAAGCTTGGTCAACTTTAGTATTGTCAAGCATGAAGCGATCCATTTTACCTGGGATGATTTTGTCCCAGATTTTTTCTGGTTTGCCTTCTGCAGCCAATTCAGCTTTGATGTCAGCTTCAGCTTGAGCAATAACATCATCAGTCAATTGAGCTTTTGATCCATATTTCAAGTGTGGAAGAGCTGGTTTGTTAACCATTGCACGGCTTTCGTTATCTTGGTCGATAACGTGGTTCAATTGTGCCAACTCATCTTTAACAAATTGCTCATCCAATTCTTTGTATGAAAGAACTGTTGGTTTCATAGCAGCGATGTGCATTGAAATTTGTTTAGCAAGTGCTTCGTCTCCACCTTCGATTACAGAGATAACACCGATACGTCCACCGTTGTGTTGGTATGCTCCGAAGTGTTGTGCATCTGTTTTTTCAATCAAAGCAAAGCGACGGAATGAGATTTTTTCTCCGATAGTCGCTGTTGCAGATACGTATGCAGCTTCAAGAGTTTCACCTGAAGGCATAGTCAAAGCAAGAGCTTCTTCATTGTTAGCTGGTTTTCCTTCAACGATTGCTTTAGCTGTTGCGTTTACCAACTCAACAAATTGAGCGTTTTTCGCAACGAAGTCAGTTTCAGCATTTACTTCAACAACTGCTGCAATGTTACCATCAACATAAACACCAGTCAAACCTTCTGCAGCAACACGGTCAGCTTTCTTAGCTGCTTTTGCCATACCTTTTTCGCGAAGCAATTCAATCGCTTTTTCGATATCGCCTTCCACTTCAACCAATGCTTTTTTAGCGTCCATAACACCAGCACCAGATTTTTCACGCAACTCTTTAACAAGTTTAGCTGTAATTTCTGCCATTTTGATTCTCCTATATTTTTTAAAAATAGGAGAGCCGGGCTAAGCCCCGCCCTCCTAGGTAATTACTATTTATATGAATTAAGCGTTGTCGCCTTCTACAACTTCAACGATTTCTTCAATTGAATCTGCTTGAGTTTCTGAAGCTACAAATTCTGCTTCAACTGCTACTGCATCTTCACCTTGACGTCCTTCGATGATAGCGTCAGCCAATTTAGCTGTGATCAATTTAACAGCGCGGATAGCATCATCGTTAGCTGGGATGATTACATCGATATCATCTGGATCAGTGTTTGTGTCAACCATCGCTACAACTGGGATTCCCAATTTCTTAGCTTCTTTAACAGCGATTTGCTCTTTATGTGGGTCAACTACGTACATCACATCTGGAATACGAGGCATATCTTCGATACCACCCAAGAATTTTTCAAGACGTGCACGTTGTTTGTTAAGAAGTGCAACTTCTTTCTTAGGAAGAACTTCGAAAGTTCCATCTTCTTCCATACGTTTGATTTCTTTCAAACGAGCGATACGTTTTTGGATTGTTCCCCAGTTTGTAAGAGTTCCACCCAACCAACGGTGGTTGATGAAGTATTGACCTGAACGTACTGCTTCTTCAGCAACTGCATCAGCTGCTTGTTTCTTAGTACCAACGAACAATACAACTGCATCGTTAGCTGCCGCATCACGCATGAAGTCGTATGCTTGGTCAGCGTATTTTACAGTTTGTTGCAAGTCGATAACGTGGATTCCGTTACGTTCTGTAAAGATGTATTTAGCCATCTTAGGGTTCCAGCGACGAGTTTGGTGACCAAAGTGTACACCAGCCTCAAGAAGTTGTTTCATTGAAATTACTGCCATGAGTATTTCTCCTTTTTGTTTTTTTCCTCTTCTTGACTTCAACTCGCAAAACGACCCAAGGGCAACTGCTTCACAATTCATCAAGAATGAGTATTATCGTTCACACGACAATTTTTATTCTACCATACTTTTTCGATATTTTCAAGCTATTTTGATGGGATTTTTAATCGTTATTGTCTCTGGTAAAACCTAAAAAAGAGGGCTCTATTCGAGTCCCTCTCTCTAATTAGTCTGCATAAATATATGTCACAAAACCTTCAGAAGTCGTTGTTGGATTAAACCATCCACGGTGGTTTCCAAGTGTGCGATTACCTGCATAGTTTGATTCTGATACTTGAATACGTGTTGTTGATTCAACAGCTGTAACAACCGCTACGTGTCCATATCCACCATCGTTCCAACATGCAATTGCTCCAACTTGAGGGGTTGAACCTGTACGGAAACCTGCTGCTGCTGCACTTGTAGCCCACTGTGCTCCATTACCCCAGTAGTCTCCAGCCCAAGGTGCCAAGGTTTTTACTCCCCATGTACATTCACCAATTGGATAAGTTGAGGCATTTGTGTTATATGTTGGACGTACTTTAGCCTGAACAGGTGCTACTGCAGATTCAGATACTGCTTGTACCTGTGCTGTTAGGTTTGTATTACCTGAAGCAAGTACTGATTGTTGTTGGCTAGCCTGTTTTTCTTTATAAGCTGCTTCTGCTGCCGCAGCTGCACGAGCCTCTGCCTCAGCTGCCGCTTTTTGCTCTAATAGACTTGCTTTTTCCCCTTCAGCTGTCGCTTTCTCAGCAGCAAGACTCAATTCAGCAGCCTTTAGTTCTGCCTGTTTCGTAGTCAATGCTTGTGCATCATCTGCCAATTTTTGTTGATTAGCAATTACAGTATTGATTGCATCATTGTTTGCTACTTGTTTTTCAGAAATAGCTTTTTTATCTGCTTTTTGTTGTTCTAACATTTTGTTATTCGCAGATACGATTTCACTCATTGCAGCAACACGTGAAATAGCTTCTGTAATTGATTTTGAGTTTACGATTGTATTGATGTAGCTAGTTGCGGCTCCATTTGTTTGAGCACTACGAGCTTGTTTTTCCAAAGATTGGTTACGAGAAACAATGTTTTTAGAAAGTTCTGTAATCTCACCCTCGAGTTTCTTAGATTCTGCTTGTAATCTATCATTTTCAGATTGCAAGTTAGATTGCTCTGCTTGAATAGCAGATACTTGCTCCTGAATTTGATCAACTTGTTTTTGGGCTTCTTGTTGTTGTGCTGTTAAGTTACTAATTTTATTATCTTGAGCAGCAATTTTGTCATCAGTCGTTTCTGCATGCGCAGTTGTTAAAACAGCTACTTGAGAAACCATTACTGTACTTAATAAAAGTGACGCTAAGATTTTTTTCTTCATATTACGTAGATACTCCTTCTTTTAAAGACAATACTAGTATACCAAAAAAAGGCCTAATGAATATTACGCCTTTGTTACATTTTTGTTTCTTTCTTATAGATAATATCTTTCAAAAATAAATTGAAAAACAGTAATCCATAAAAAATTTAAAATCATCGTCGGTACCAAGCTATAGACTATAAAAATCGACATGTTATCCACTGTCAGCCCTACCATAAGAGCCAAAAGATAACTACCCATTTCAAACAGGAATGTCAGTACAATCATGGCTAGCATTCTTGTCCAACGATTCAACAAAATAACACTATTCAATTTATGAAGAAAGGCTCCCAATAAGATAAATAAGAGAGTTGCGATCCCTATTAGATGGAAAAAGTAAACATCGTAAACCAAGCCTATCACAAAACAATAGACTAGGTAGAGATACTCTGATACTTCTATCGTCTCAAATAATAGAAATAGAAAAAGAAAATGACTAGCCAAATGTACATGGGGGAAAAATGAGCCCAGAAGCTGGCTAATATGGGCGTCAATTAGAACAAAGAAAGGAAGCAATAAAAACACTCCAACCCGCTTCAACTGTCTCATTATGAATTCCCCACTAATTCTATCACATCCACATTATGAGTATCTGCACTCAATTTAACAGTTACTTCTCGTGTCAAATAGTCTGTACTATGCGTTGTGGCAACCACTTCACCTACAGGAATATCAGCAACGTTAAAGTTTCCTAATCCCCCCGTTGTCACCTTATCGCCTGTACTAATATCGCTATTGCTATTTAATTGGCTAATTTTAAGAACTTCATTTTCCTTGTCGTAGCCAACAATAATTCCATAAATTGTGGTAGTGCCGTGTTGAATTTTAACAGAAATCTTATCAGCATTTTCCGTATTTGTCAGAAGGTTGACCATGGTAGAGTTCTCCTCTACTTTTGAAACGCTCCCAATCAAACCACCATTTGCAATAGCTAACATGTTATCTGAAGCTCCTTTTGATTTGCCTACATCTAAGGTCAATTCCTGTTTCCAAGATACCGGAGAACGCATAATAACATCTGCTGCTAAAGTCTTTGTGGCTTGCAATTTAGACTTCATATCAAGCAATTGGCGCAGTTGTTCATTTTCCGTCTTTAAACTTTCCGCCTCATTTGATTTAACTTCTAATTGGTAAATCTGTTTCTTCAAACTTTCATTTTCATTATATGTTCGTGTCAAATGTGCCAAATCTGATTTGACAGAATCAAACCACTGAAAAGGTTTTTGTACAACCCTATCAACCAATGAGATTCCATCTCCTAATTTTGTCACAATTGTACTTGAATAAGTCGTCGCTAAGAGAGCTGACACAAGCAGAACAGTGACAAAAACAATAATGACATATTTTGATTTTTTAAAACGGTTCATATCCCTACCTTTATATCAAAAACTGTTACAGTAACTTTTTTATCAATTCCTGAAATCTACTAAGATTTTAAGAAAAATAAACAACAACCAAGTATGAGAACAACAAGAATGGTCAGCGTATCCTTTCGAGTCCATTTCAATTGTCGGTATTGACTTCTGCCTTTTCCCCCCTGATAACCACGCGCTTCCATAGCGATAGCCAAGGAATCCGCACGTTTTAAACTTGTTGCAAAAAGAGGGATCAAAATGGGAATCATCGCCTTCACCTTTTGAACAATGCTTCCTTCACCAAAATCCACTCCACGCGCTTTCTGTGCATTCATAATCCGCGTCGTATCATCCATTAAGGTCGGAACAAAACGCAAACTCATGGACAGCATCAATCCAATTTCATGAACTGGAACTTTCACACGCTTTAAAGGCACTAACAAAGCTTCGACAGCTGAGGCCAAACTTAAGGGCATGGTTGTTAAGGTTAACAAAGTTGAAAAGAAAATAATCAATACAAAACGACAAAAAATAATCCCAGCTTGTTGCAAAGCATAATCTGTGATTCTCAGAAACGAAAATTCAAATAAAACATTCCCATTAGAAATGAAAAAAAGTTGAAAAATAGTTGTGAAGGCAATCAAGAAAAACATAGATTTCAAGCCCTGAATAAAGAATGAAAGAGATACTCCGGACAAGGCAATAAAGATACCTGTCGCTATAAAAAGAATTAGATTCGTCAAAGGGTTATTAGCCCAAAAAACGATTAAAATCAGTAGCATCATAGCCAGTAATTTGCTACGTGGATCCAATCGGTGAACAATCGAATCCCCTGGGATATAACGCCCCAAAATCATACTATCCATTTAGCGACTCCTTGAACTCCTCTATCTTAATCGGTAATCGTTTAAATGACACGCCTCTATCCGCCAATCGTTTACAAAAGGCCGTAATTTTAGGTACTCCCAACTGCACTTCTTCCATAAAGACAACATCTTGAAAGACATCACTTGGCTTACCACCCTTAACTAGACGTCCCTTTTCCATCACATAGACTTGATTCGCATATTCAGCAACATCATCCATCAAATGCGTTACCAAGACAATGGTCATCCCTGACTGGTGGAGTTTTTTGAACAAATTCATCAACTCTTTTCTACCCAGAGGATCCAGGCCTGCTGTGGGTTCATCTAAGACTAATACAGCTGGCTCCATGGCAAGTATGCCTGCAATGGCCACACGTCTCATTTGTCCCCCTGACAGCTCAAACGGACTACGATTAAAAAGTGACTCATCAATTCCAACCAAAGCCAGTTTCTCACGCGCAATCTGCTCCGCATCTTCTTCAGAAACTCCAAAATTTTGCGGTCCAAAAGCAACATCTTTCAAAACCGTTTCTTCAAAAATCTGATTTTCAGCAAACTGAAATACTAAGCCAACCTGTTTTCTAATTTGACGAATATCTTTATTTTTAGAAGTCGAGGTGATTAAGGTATCAAAAACTCGCACACTCCCTTGACTTGGCACCAATAAACCATTTAATAGTTGTAAAATAGTTGATTTACCACTACCTGTATGCCCAATTAAAGCCGTATAAGAACCATCTTCAATCGTCAAAGAAACATCCGTCAAAGCTGTTGAAGCTAAGGGAGTACCTTCTTGATATGTAAAACTCACATTTTCTAGAGCAATTCCCATAGCTTATCCTCTAGCTCACTTTCTGTCAAATAATTTTCAGGTAAATCATAGCCATTCTGGCTCAAAGAATGTTTTAATTGATTGGCAAAAGGATCGTCTAATCCAATTTGATCTAAATCATTTCGAGAGAAAAGTTCTCTTGGGCTACTGGTTGATTCAATTTCCCCTTTTTTCATGACCAACACACGATCACTCATGGCAACTTCTTCCAAATCATGGGTAATAGAAATGACCGTCATATCATAGTCTTTTCGAATTCCTTTTACTGTCTCAATCAGTTCTCTACGACCCTCAGGATCCAGCATACTCGTTGCTTCATCTAAAATTAAAATAGCTGGTCTTAGGGCTACAACACCTGCAATGGCCACACGTTGCTTTTGGCCACCTGATAGACGCGCCGGCTCTCTCTTTTTAAAGTCTAACATGCCAACTAAAGCCAGAGCTTCTTCCACTCTCTTTTTCATTTCTTGACGAGAAAGGCCCTGATTTTCCAAACCAAAAGCAACATCATCTTCAACAGTCGCTCCAACAAATTGATTGTCTGGATTTTGAAAAACCATACCGATTTGACGACGTATTTTCCAAACATTTTCCTCAGTCAGCCGTTGGCCATCAATTACAATCTCTCCGGATTCTGCTTCCAGTAAGCCATCAATTAAGCGAACCGTCGTTGATTTACCACTACCATTATGCCCTACAATCGAAAGCCATTCTCCACGTTTCACGTGAAACGTAATATCCTTCACATCGTAGTAGTTCTGATTTTCTTTATAGCGAAAAGAAAGATTTTTTACATCAATTATTGATTTCATTTCGAACCAAATGTCCCTTTAAATACATAGGCACTACCCTTGAAATAATCATAGCCAGAGTAGATAGTGAAAAACAAGGCTACATAAAGTAGAACTTGACCAAGCAAAGTCCAATGTAATAGCAAGAAAATAATCGCAAACATCTGACTAAAAGTTTTAATTTTTCCAGGCATTGCCGCTGCTAAAACTGTTCCACCAGTTTCAACCAATAAAAGCCTTAAACCTGTCACAGCCAACTCACGACAGATAATTACTGCAACAATCCAAGCTGGAGCCATACCTAACTCAATCAGCATAATAAAAGCCGACATAACTAGTAACTTATCCGCCATAGGATCTGCAAATTTACCAAAATTACTGACCACATTCCATTTACGTGCTAAATATCCATCTAAATAGTCGGTAATACTGGCAACAGCAAAGATAATAGCTGCTACTATATGACTCTCTATCGAATTTCCTATCGTTAAAATAAAGATAAAAATAGGTATAAAGAGAATTCGACCTATTGTTAAGAGATTGGGAATTTGTTCTTTTTTCATTCGTTTTTCCTTAATTTTTAGTAAAGGTTACAGTGATTTGTCCAGTCTGCGCTGTTAATTTCGATAAATCAACAGTCTGATTATCTACTGTCAAAGTAACACCTTTGACAACACCTAAGGTAATGGTTACAGGACTTTTAGTTGCAACTGTTGCTTCTGCACTTTTATTATCCGGTGATAAGGTTACACCGCCCTCAAGTTCGCTTTCTGAAACACTGACCCAACTTGTAACCTCTGAAACTGCCAATTGCAATTTAACTGTTTCCTTACTTGTCTTATAAGCGATTTCTACATGATTTCCTTCACCTGATACACTTATAGCTGATTCTACACTAGAAGAACTGCTAGATGAACTACTACTTGATAAGTGGGGAACAGAGCTAGTTGAACTTATTGAACTTGTTGATTGAACCACACTGTAATTAGAAAGAGAAGACCCCTCTGGTTGAGTTTGAATATAGTTCCAAACATAATAGGTCACAAAAATTAAAATCGATAAGGCGAAAAGGATAAAATAAAATAAAGGTAAAAAGGATGTTTTTTTCTTCTTTTTCTTACTTGAACGTCTACGACCTGTCAACTCATCTTCATCAACATCTACTTCCTCATAAGTAATCATACTCCCAGAATCATAAGCATCCAAAACAATTTGGTCATCTAACTCAACAGCCCATGCATATTTTCTCAAGAAAGAACGCGTGTAAAAAGGACTTGGAAGTTGATCGAAATCGTCTGCTTCCATTGCTTCCAACATATCTAACTGGATTTCTGTCTTTTTCTGCAATTCATCTAAACTCAATCCCTGATTGATTCTAGCTAATCGTAAAACCTCTCCAATTGTTTTTTTCCTCATACTTGTCATCCCTTCTTTCTAGTGTCTATTATGATAGGTTACTACGATGGGAATATTGTAAAATCAACTATATCCCCTTCATCTATTAAGTGATGCCCTGCTTCAAGGACATCCTCTAAAGTAATTTCCTGTAAAATCTTTGGTAAATCAAAAATTGTCTCACCATGTTCAAAAGCATCATATTGCGTTGCAATAAATTCAAGAGAGTTCATGCTGCTGAAAAATTCTCCAAACATCTCTCTTTTGATAATATCTAAATGTTCCTCTGTAATATCTAAATCCTTTGTAAAATTACGAATGGCCTTCCTAAATTGATGAGATAAAGCAACTGGCTCTTTCGTATCCATTGTCAACATGACAAAATGAAAGCGACTTGTTACTTCAATTTCAAGAGATAAGGAAGCATCTATTTTACCTGATTCATATAACTTTTGAAAACGATCCGAAGTCCAACCAAACATCATTGCAAACAATAATTTTAATAAAATATGATATCGATAGCAATCCGCCTCAGCAACTTCTCGCTTACCTCTAACTCCAATCGCTAGTTTGGGAGAAGATACTTCCATTCTCATACTGTCTGTTTGCTTTACAGCCTGTAAAACAAACTTTTCTCTTACTACTTCCTGAACATCTAAATCTTTCAATTCTTTTCTTTCAAAATAGTCCTGTACTTGCTCCACATCAAAATCACCAACTAAAAACAGATACATGTTTACAGGTTTGTAAAATCTTGTAAAATTTTCTTGCAAATTAGTTAGATTTATTTGGGAAATGGACTCCTCACTTCCAACTATATCCGTCGCTAAAGGTGTACCTGGATACAAATTCGCTAAGGTTGAAAAGAATAAACACGAATCTGGATCATCTTGATACATTTCTCGTTCTTGCTGAATAATATCCTGCTCTCTTAAAATGGAATCTTCAGTAAAATGTGCTGATGTTACCAATTCATCAAGTAAATCTAAATTTTCTAAAAAATGATCCGTTGCTGAAAAAAGATAGCTTGTTTTTGTAAAGCTTGTAAAGGCATTACTATCTGCACCTAGACTCGTAAAAGCCGACATCAAATCGCTAGAATCTTCTCTCTCAAATAATTTATGTTCAAGAAAATGAGCAATTCCCGCAGGATATTCTTTTACATCTCCGTCAACTTCTGTGACAAGCATATCTACCGAACCAAACTGGACAGTTACACTCCCGTAAACCTCTTTAAATTCCTTTTTAGGCAAAAGAGCAACTGTCAATCCGTTGGCCAAACGAGTTCGATAAACCATTTCTTTTACAGCTGGATAGTATTTTTCTTCAAAAACAACCTTTGTCATTCTATTCCTTCCATAAAGTAAATCGCCTGTAGTTTCACATTATTAGCTGCTCTACAAATAGCATCTTTGTCAACTTGCTCGAGTTTTGCAATCCAACCTTTAAAGTCTGCTGAAGATTTTCCAAGTAAGGCATTTTGATAAGCACGTTCAATCAATGAACCTTGATTATCTTGAGAAAGCAACAAAGACCGACGAATCATTTCCTTGGTCTGCTCTAGCTCAAGCTCTGTAAAATATCCTTTTTTTAAATCAAGCAGTTGATTATTCATCATTTTTCGAGCCTGATTCCGATTTTCTCGATCAATGCCAGCATACATCCTCAAGAATCCACTAAACAAATCAAGCTGACTTGAAATAGTATAAGCCAATCCAGCATTTTCACGGACATTTGTAAATAGTTTAGAGTGAGCAAATCCACCAAGTAAACCATTCATTACAATCATGGGTAAATGTTGCTCATCACCATATTCAGAAGGGCAATGATAACCTAATTCCAAAATGGATTGTCCCACATTTTTCCGAACCACACCTTCTTGTAGTATATTGGAATAAGGTTGACAATACTGAATCTTCACATCTCCTTTTCGACCTTTAAAGCCAAATGATTCTAATACATTTTGAATTTCAACCTCATTAAAATCACCTAGGAAAAAGAAATCGATTCGATCATTGACCAAAAATTCTTGGAAACAAGAATAAGAACTTTGTGGAGTTTCAGCTAAAATACGATTTCGTAAATCACTATATTCCAATTGGAGACGTTCGTCATGAAAAAATAATTTGTCTAATTCTTTATGTGTAAAATAAAAAGAATCATCCATATCAGCTGCTAAACTTGCTAGCAATTGTTTTTTCTCAATTTCAAATAAGGCCGGATCAAACCCATTATCAACTACTACGGGTGAAAAAAGAGTTTCTTTTACTAGTTCCAAAACCTGTGAAGTTAGCACATTTTTCCTACTTAAAAACTCATCACGAACATAGGTAAATGTCAATTCTACAATGTGGCTTTGCCCTCTTCTGAAACAATTGGTTGACATATCTGTACCGTATAGACTGGCCAAATGTCTTCTCAAAGCTTGAGAAGTAGGGTACATCAAATTAGCAGTCTCTAGCATACTCGCACTCAACATGCGACCTGCAATCGTATCAAGAGATAATGGAGCTGTAAAACGCACGGTGATTTTGTTCGTTTTAAACTTTTTTGATTGGATAAAATGTGTTGAAATTCCATGCACTAACTCCATGATTTACCTCCTTATATACAGACTTCTATTATATCACGAAAACCTGAAATTTTCTTGTTCTCTGTAACACTTTTGAAATAAAAATCGCTTACATTTCTCCCTGTTTCTCTCACTATTTTTAGGAAAATATGGTATAATACCAAAGATTGAGGTGAATTATGGAATACAAATTATTTGAAGAATTTATTACCCTCCAAGCACTACTCAAAGAACTTGGAATCACACATAGCGGAGGAGCTATCAAATCCTTTCTCTCTGAACATTCTGTTTACTTTAATGGGGAATTAGAGAGTCGTCGCGGTAAAAAACTTCGTATTGGCGATAAAATTGACATCCCTGACATGAATATTGACATTTTGTTGACACAACCTACTTCTGAGGAGCAAGATGAATACCAAGCTGATAAAGTTGAAAAAGAACGAATCGCTAAACTTGTTAAGGAGATGAATAAAGGAATAAAAAAAGACAAATCGAAACTTTCTTCATCACCCAAAAGCAAACAAGCTCCGCGATTCCCTGGTAGATAATCATGTGGCTACAACACCTATCTCTTAAAACTTTTCGTAACTACAAAGAGACGAAAATAGACTTTAATCCTAAATTAAATATCTTTTTAGGACGCAATGCACAAGGTAAAACAAATATGTTAGAGGCTATCTATTTTTTAGCCTTAACACGTAGTCATCGAACTCGAACCGATAAAAATCTCATTCATTTTGATAAGGAACAACTTCATCTTTCAGGTCTTGTTCAGAAAAAAACGGGATCCATTCCTCTCGAAATAGAACTAACACAAAAAGGCCGGGTGACAAAAGTTAATCATTTAAAACAGGCACGACTTTCAGATTACGTAGGACACATGAATGTTGTCTTATTTGCTCCTGAAGATTTACAACTAATTAAAGGAGCGCCTTCAGTTCGACGAAAATTCATTGATATGGAGCTTGGACAAATCAAGCCCATCTATTTATCAGATTTAACCAATTATAACCATATTCTTAAGCAAAGAAACACTTATCTAAAATCAGCTCAAACAATAGATGAAACCTTCCTTTCAGTACTAGATGATCAGCTAGTTGATTATGGATGTCGTGTGATGAATCACCGCTTAGATTTCATAAAAAAACTAGAGCATTTTGGTCGTAAGAAACATTTTGAACTTTCTAATCAGATTGAAGAATTGTCAATATCCTATCAATCTTCTGTAAAGATAACTGACAAAGAAGACTTATCAGAATCTTTCAAAATTGCTTTAGAAAAAAGTAGATCCAGAGATTTATTTAAAAAGAATACTGGTGTCGGTCCTCATCGAGATGACATTTCTTTTTATATAAATGGGATGGATGCTAGTTTCGGAAGTCAAGGTCAACATCGTAGTCTCGTCCTCTCGATAAAATTAGCAGAAATCGAATTAATGGAAAGCATTACTACAGAATCTCCAATATTACTGCTTGACGATGTTATGAGCGAACTTGACAACACTAGACAACTAAAATTATTAGAAACGATTTCTCATTCAATCCAAACCTTTATCACAACAACCAGCTTAGATCATCTTCAAAATCTACCAAAAAATCTAAGTATCTTTACTATTCAGGATGGTAAAGTTGCTGTAAATTAAAATTGACAACATCGTAAAAGAACTCCTGTTTTCACGGGAGTTCTTTTCATTGTTTTTTACATAGAATAATTTGGCGCCTCATTAGTAATTTGTACATCATGAGGATGGCTTTCTTTCAAACCAGCACCAGACATTTCAATAAATTGAGCATTATCATGTAGTTCTTTAAGGTTAGCTGCACCACAGTAACCCATACCAGATCGGATACCGCCAATCATTTGGAAGACAATGTCAGCTGCAGCTCCTTTATAAGCAACACGACCTTCAATTCCTTCTGGAACGAGTTTGTTTGCTTCATTGACAGAACCTTGGAAGTACCGATCGCTTGAACCTTTCTTCATTGCTGCGATTGATCCCATACCACGGTAAGTCTTGAACTTACGTCCTTGGAAGATTTCAGTCTCTCCTGGAGCTTCATCAGTTCCAGCAAACATTGATCCAAGCATAACTGCATTTCCACCAGCAGCAAGAGCTTTTACAATATCTCCAGAATACTTGATTCCACCGTCAGCAATGATCGTTTTTCCATATTCACGCGCAACGGCTGCAGCATCGTAGATAGCTGTTACTTGCGGAACACCAACACCTGCAATCACACGAGTAGTACAGATAGAACCTGGGCCAATACCAACCTTGACAACATCTACACCTGCTTCATAAAGGGCACGTGCACCTTCCGCAGTAGCAATATTTCCAGCAATCAAAGTACGATCTGGGAAATGAGCACGAATCTCAGCAATTTTACGTAGGACACCTGCAGAATGACCATGTGCAGTATCAATAACAATCGCATCCGCTCCTGCTTCAAAAAGAGCCTCTGCACGTTCAAATGTATCTGAAGTAACACCTACTGCACCTGCAACTAGTAGACGACCAAACTCATCTTTAGCCGCATTTGGAAACTCAATAACTTTTTCAATATCTTTGATAGTAATCAAACCAGAAAGACGACCTTCTTCATCTACCAACGGAAGCTTTTCAATACGGTGTTCTTGAAGAATGCTCTCAGCTATTGCAAGATCTGTACCCACAGGAGCAGTCACAAGATTTTCACTAGTCATATGGTTTGAAATTGGTTGGTTATAATCTGAAATAAAACGAAGATCTCGGTTTGTCAAAATACCAACTAATTTACGATTTTCAAGTGTTTCAACAACTGGAACACCACTAATACGGTAACGCCCCATAAGCTCATCAGCTTCAGCAATTGTATGTTCAGGCGTCAAGAAGAACGGATCAATAATAACCCCATTTTCAGAACGTTTTACCTTGCGAACTTCATCTGCTTGTTGAGCAATTGACATGTTTTTATGGATAACTCCGAGACCACCTGCACGAGCAATAGCAATGGCCATTTGACTCTCAGTTACTGTGTCCATGGCAGCGGTAATAATTGGGATATTTAAAGTCAAATTATCTGCCAATTTAGTTGTTAAATCTGCATCGTTAGGCAACACATGACTTTCAGCTGGAATAAGCAATACATCATCAAAGGTAAAACCTTTTTTCAAAAATTTAGCGTCCCAATTAGACATTCGAAGTTTCCTCTTTTCTTTCTTTTTGAGCTTGACTCTTTTTATATTGTATCTATCATACCATTCTATAAAAATTTGTCAAATGTTACAGGGGTAAATAAAAAACTATCTTTTCTTTGAGATAGAAATGATAGTTTCTTGTAAAATAAACTTAGTTAAAGTAATGAAGTCCCATTGCTCCTTTAACCTCAGATAGGGTTTGATCTGCAACTTCACGCGCTCTTTCACTACCTTTTTGAAGCATATTATAAACTTCTCCCATATCCTTAGCAAATTCGATACGGCGCTCACGAATAGGACCCAGTTCACGTTCTAATATTTCAAGTAGATAACGCTTGGTCTTCACATCACCAAGACCACCTCGTTGATAATGTTCTTTCATGTCAGCAATTTCTTGAGCATCTTCTGGGCGACCAAAAACATCTAGATAATGGAAAACCATATTTCCCTCAATCTTACCTGGATCTTCCACTCGAATATGATCTGGATCTGTATACATACTCATTACTTTTTTACGCAAAGTATCCGCATCATCAGCTAAATAAATACCATTATTGAGTGATTTAGACATTTTAGCATTTCCATCTAAACCAGGCAAACGCCCTGCTCTTTCATTTTCTGGATAAATACCTTCCGGCTCTACCAAGACATCACAGTTATATGCATTGTTAAAAGAACGAACAATTTCACGAGTCTGCTCAATCATTGGTTTCTGATCTGTCCCAACAGGAACATAATTAGCCTTAAAAGCAGTGATGTCAGCTGCTTGAGCTATTGGATAGACCAAGAATCCTGTCGGAATGCTTTCTCCAAATCCTTTCTGAGCAATTTCTGTCTTGACAGTTGGATTGCGCTCCAGACGTGCTAATGAAACCAGATTCATATAATACATAGACAACTCAGCTAATTCTGGAATTTGGCTTTGAATAAAGATAGTTGACTTACTTGGATCCAATCCAACTGCAAGGTAATCCAAAGCCACATTTCCGATAGACTCTACAATGGTTTGAGGATCTTTGGCATGATCTGTCAAGGCTTGTTGGTCAGCCAAGAACACAAACATATCATACTTATCCTCTTCCTGTAATAATACTCGATTTTTGAGACTTCCAACATAATGTCCAATATGCAATTTTCCTGTTGGACGGTCTCCTGTTAAAATAATGGGTTTAGTCATTTTATTCTCCTTCGATATGGTCCCTTCAATTATAGCATTTTTTTAATGAAATAACTGCAATTTATAAAAATAAATCAACCTTGCTATTTACGGATTTGTGTAAAGTATGCTGTAAATGTAATTTACACAAAATTGACAGATAAAAATTTGAATATTTCCGTATTTTCTAGTAGAATAAATATATTACACATATAGGAGAAAAACATTGCTTACAGTATCTGATGTTTCACTACGTTTTAGTGATCGCAAACTTTTTGATGATGTCAATATCAAATTTACAGAAGGAAATACTTACGGATTAATCGGTGCTAATGGTGCCGGAAAATCAACCTTTTTAAAAATTTTAGCTGGAGATATCGAACCTACTACTGGTCACATCTCTCTTGGTCCAGATGAACGTCTCTCTGTTCTTCGTCAAAATCACTTTGACTATGAAGATGAACGTGCCATTGATGTTGTTATCATGGGAAATGAAAAACTTTATAGCATTATGAAAGAGAAAGATGCCATCTACATGAAGGAAGATTTCTCAGACGAAGATGGAGTGCGTGCTGCCGAACTTGAAGGAGAGTTTGCCGAGCTTGGAGGCTGGGAAGCAGAAAGTGAAGCCTCTCAACTCCTTCAAAACCTAAATATCCCAGAGGAATTGCACTATCAAAATATGAGCGAATTAGCCAATGGTGAGAAAGTAAAGGTTCTCCTTGCCAAAGCACTTTTTGGTAAACCTGATGTTCTTCTTTTGGACGAGCCTACCAACGGTTTGGATATCCAATCGATTACTTGGTTAGAAGACTTCTTGATTGACTTTGATAACACAGTTATCGTAGTATCCCACGACCGTCACTTCTTAAACAAAGTATGTACTCACATGGCCGACCTTGACTTTGGAAAAATCAAACTCTATGTCGGAAACTATGACTTCTGGAAGGAATCTTCTGAACTCGCTGCTAAATTGCTAGCAGACCGTAATGCCAAAGCAGAAGAAAAAATTAAACAATTGCAAGAATTCGTTGCTCGTTTCTCTGCTAATGCTTCTAAATCAAGACAAGCAACATCACGTAAGAAAATGCTTGATAAGATTGAACTTGAAGAAATTGTACCATCTAGTCGTAAATATCCATTTATCAACTTTAAAGCAGAACGTGAGATTGGGAATGATCTCTTGACAGTAGAAAATCTAACTGTAAAGATTGATGGTGAGACTATTTTAGATAATATCAGTTTTATCTTGCGTCCAGGTGATAAGACAGCTCTTATTGGTCAAAATGACATCCAAACGACTGCATTAATTCGTGCAATCATGGGAGACATTGATTATGAAGGAACTGTCAAGTGGGGAGTTACCACTAGTCAATCTTATCTGCCAAAAGATAACTCAGCTGATTTTGCAGGAGGAGAATCAATACTTGACTGGTTGCGTCAATTCGCAAGTAAAGAAGAAGATGATAATACTTTCCTACGTGGTTTCCTCGGCCGTATGCTCTTCTCTGGAGATGAAGTTAACAAACCTGTAAATGTCTTGTCAGGGGGAGAAAAAGTCCGTGTCATGCTTTCAAAACTCATGCTCTTAAAATCAAATGTCCTTGTACTTGATGATCCAACCAATCACTTGGACTTGGAATCTATCTCAAGCTTGAATGATGGATTGAAAAACTTTAAAGAATCAATCATCTTTGCCAGCCATGACCACGAGTTTATTCAAACTCTAGCCAACCATATCATTGTCTTGTCTAAAAATGGCGTCATTAACCGTATCGATGAAACCTATGATGAATTCCTAGAAAATGCAGAAGTACAAGCAAAAGTTAAAGAACTTTGGAAAGACTAAATAAAAATTCAAAACTCAGTTGGATTAACCAGCTGAGTTTTATATCATTCTACGAGGTAACATGAAATCATTTTTTAAAACATATTGGGCCTATTTTGTTTCTTTTATCATTCCTGTAGTCATTATGACAGGAGTATACCTATCTCAAGGTATCTACTGGAATAGCGATACATCTCCTCTATTAGGAGACGGTTTCCATCAATACGTTATTTTTGATGTAGCTTTACGAAATATTTTACATGGAACTGGCAGTTTGTTTTACACCTTTACAAGTGGCCTCGGACTGAATTTCTATGCTCTATCTAGTTATTACTTGGGTAGCTTTCTTTCACCTCTGGTTTACTTTTTTAATCTGTCGAATATGCCAGATGCTGTTTATCTGACCACTCTCTTAAAATTTGGATTGATTGGTCTGTCAACCTTCTTTAGTTTAAATAAATTATTTCAATCGATTCCTAAGCCTTTAAAACTAGCTTTATCTACTTCCTATGCTCTGATGAGCTTTACCGTTAGTCAGTTAGAGATAAAAACCTGGTTAGATGTTTTTATCTTGATTCCTTTAATTATCACTGGTTTACATCTACTGATAACTGAAAAGAAATTCACATTATACTTTACAAGTCTGTCAATCTTATTTATCCAAAACTATTATTTTGGCTATATGACAGCATTATTTCTTATTTTCTGGTATCTCTGTCAAATTTCGTGGGATTTTAAGACTCGAAAATCATCGGTTCTTGATTTCATAGTTATCTCCTTTTTAGCTGGTATGGCTAGTTTGATTATGACTCTTCCCACTCTGTTTGATTTACAGACACATGGGGAAAAATTGACTGAAGTTACAAAGTTTCAAACTGAAAGTAGCTGGTATCTTGATCTCTTTGCTAAGCAATTCATCGGTTCCTTTGATACAACCAAGTATGGGGCTATCCCAATGATTTTTGTCGGACTACTTCCCTTTATTTTGACCATTTTGTTTTTTACGATGAAATCTATTAAGTTTCACGTGAAACTTATCTATGCAATCTTCTTTACATTTCTAATTGCAAGCTTTTATATAGAAGCTCTTGATTTATTTTGGCAAGGCATGCATACTCCAAACATGTTTTTACATCGCTATGCTTGGATTTTCTCTACCTTGTTAATTTACACAGCAGCGGAAGTCTTAAATCGTCTGAAAGAAATTAAAATCTGGAATTTTTTAGTTTCGCTTTTTCTTATAGTAACAGGATTTTTAGCTACCATCTATCTAAAATCACATTATTCTTTTTTAACAGATTTGAATATTCTGCTTACTCTTGAATTTTTAGTTATCTATTCTCTTTTACTCCTTGCAGTTATCAAAAAGTTTATCTCTGTAAATCTATTTTCCATTCTAATCTCTTTATTTATAATGGTTGAAATGAGTTTAAATGCTTCATCTCAAATAGACGGAATTGCTAAAGAATGGGGATTTGCTTCTCGAAGTGCATATAATCGAGATATCCCAGCTATGGAATCTTTCTCAACATATATTGGAAATCAATTTACTCGTACTGAGAAACTACAAACTCAGACAGGAAATGACAGTATGAAATTCAACTACAATGGAATATCTCAATTTTCATCTGTTCGAAATCGTTCAGCAAGCTCTACTTTGGATAAACTTGGGTTTAAATCCTCTGGGACTAATCTCAATCTCCGCTATGGCAATAATAGTATTTTGGCTGATAGTTTATTTGGCATCCAGTATAATATCTCAGAAAACCCTATTGATAAGTATGGTTTCCAAGATGTATATCAAAAAGATAATCTTACCCTATATGAAAATCAATTCTCTCTTCCGATTGCATTTGCTAGTCAATCTGTTTACAATGATGTCAAGTTCAATGAACATACCTTAGATAATCAGGCCTCATTTTTAAATCAACTTGCTAACGTCAATTTTGATTATTTTTCTCCAATACCTTATGAAAAAACCGAAAATACTGATGATTTGATTAGTGTTACAAGTTCTTCAAATGAGGATGCAGAAATCCAGTATCAAATTGAAGTACCAGAAAACAGCCAAGTTTATCTTTCTTTCACAAATCTTCACTTTTCTAATGATAAACAAAAGAAGGTTGACATCCTTGTAAATGGTGAAAAAAAGACTTTTACAACTGATAATGTCTTCTCCTTCTTTAATCTAGGATATACTAAAGAGAAAAAAACTTTCAATATTCATGTTAGTTTCCCTGGAAATTCACAAGTATCATTTGAATCTCCTACCTTCTACCGTTTAGATACCCAAACTTTAACTGAGGCAATTCAAAAAATTAAAGAACAGCCTGTAACAGTATCAACTTCTAAAAACAAGGTTTTTGCTACATATGATGTCCAACAAGATACATCTATTTTCTTCACCATTCCTTATGACAAAGGCTGGTCTGCCTACCAAAATGGTAAGAAAATAGAAATTAAACAAGCTCAAACTGGATTTATGAAAGTTGATGTTCCCAAGGGAAAACGAACTATTACACTTTCCTTTATTCCCAATGGTTTTATTACTGGAGCAATCTGTTCCTTTACTTCTCTCTTACTATTTGGAATCTATAATCACAGACGAAAGTCATCTAAGGCCTAAAAAAATTGACCAATTGGTCGATTTTTTTAATCTTCTTCCATTTTCTTAGGTTGATAGGCTAGCATACCTAAACCAGTAAATAGAGCTAGTATCACTACAAGTAAGATGACTTGATGATGAATATTTCCTGTCATAGAGATTGTTTGTCGTAATCCCGAAACTGAATAACTCATTGGTAACCAGGGATTAATAGCTCTAAAGAAATCATTTGTCAAAGCAAGTGGGTAAGTACCTGCACTTGATGCTAACTGTAATAAAAGCAAGATAAGAGAAAAGAAAGCTCCTATACGGCTATTCCATGTTGTTAAAGCGGTCACCATGGACATGAATACTAAACTTGTTAGGATAATAAGAATAAATGTTCTCATTTCATGATTAGCAGTTAAACCAATAAGATGAACTCCTCCATATACCAAAATCCCTGCTAAAACAGCTATAATACCATTTATTTCAGCTCGAGATTTCAACCAAGCCCAACGGCTCTCTGGATGACGTCCTGAAGGTAGCTTCGCAAAGATCATATTCGTTGATATTGCTGCAACAAAGAGAGCAACTGATATCATATAAGGAGCCATTGCAATTCCATTTACAGGAACTTGGTCATTGTCAGTTTTGGAAAGATTGAGTGGATTTGACAAAATCTCTGCATTTTTAGATTCCGTTGATGCTGACTTGAGTTGATCACTAGCATTACCTAATCCTTGTCCCAAAGAAGCAACTCCTGTCTGTAAACCTTCCAATCCAGAAGTTAACTTTGTTCCACCTTCTGCTAGCTTCCCAGCTCCATCTGCCAATTTATTAGCTCCACTTTCTAATTGAGAAGCACCTGAAATTAACTGACTGGATTTGTCAGCTAGTTGGCTAGATCCTGACTGCAATTTATCAACTCCTGCCATCAATTCTTGACTCTTTTGATTCAATTGGTTAGAGCCAGTTGATAATTTTTCAATACCAGACACTAATTCTGGAGTTTTTTCAGCTAATTGACCAACTCCTGCTGTCAAGTTAGAAGATTTTTGTGTCAAGGTAGTTGCGCCTGAAACTAATTGGTTCAAACTACCTGTCAAGGTGGAATTCTTTTCACTTAGTTGACTTGCGCCTTGAGAAACTTTATCAACACCTGCAGTATATTCCTTTACACCTGATGCAATCGACTGACTGGCAGGAACTAATTTGCTAGTAACAACTCCTTGTATCTCTGTTAATCCACTTGACAATCTTGTCAAAGAAGTAGAGGTAAGCGGTAATACTTGATTAGCTTGATTTTTTAAAGTCGAAAGATTAGAAGATTGATTTTGTAAGTTTTCTAAACTTCCCTGTAAACCTTGTACTAAAGCTACAATTGACTGAGCCGATTGAATACTATCAGTCGAATTTTGAGATACAGAAGCACTTATCTCAGCTTGTTGCTCACTTGTCAATGATTGATAAGCTGCTGTCGATTGAATATTGGCTAATGTAGTTGCTTTTTCAGACTGGGCACTTGCTAACATTTGATTAGATAGAGATGCTATACTTGATAAAACAGAATCTAATTGTTTTGTATCTCCAACATCAATATTTTGAATAACTTGATTTAACTGATTCAAACCAGAAGATAATTGATTAAGACCAGCATTAAGCTGAGAAACACCGCCAGTATAGGATTCTACACCAGTATATAACTGATTGATTCCCCTTGCTAATTCAGGACTTTTAGAAGCTAATTGACCTAATCCGCTATCTAATTGACTCACTGCACCAGTATATGTAACTAAACCACTATTAAAATTCCCTAAGCCAAGATGAAGTTGTTCGACACCAGAAACATAAGCAGATAATCCTTTAGTAAACTGCTCCGTTCCATTTGAAAATGTTAAACTTGAAGCTGCTAAAGAGTGTAGGTTGGTAGTTAATGTTTGACTTCCTGCCACTAACTGATTCGCTCCATCAGTTAATTTTTCACTACCAGAAGCTGCTTGACTCATACCATCCTTTAAATCAATCATTTTGTTAAATAAGGCTTTAGTATAGGTCTCGGTTACATTGGTAGAAACACTCTGCTTTAATTGTGTCATAGCAGAATCACTCATCTTGCTGGCAATAAAGCTATGACCACTTGAAGTCTGATAATCGATCTGCATTTGCTCTGGATGATCCGTTAAAATAGAAGCTGCTTTTTCAGATAAATCACTGGGTAAAGTCACTACCATATAGTAATCGCCATCTTCCAATCCATTCTTTCCTTCCTCTTCATCTACAAAATGAGAATCCAAGGTTTTATTTTCTTTTAAATTGGACACAATGTCTTTTCCTATTGCCATAGTATTACCATTATAGGAAGCCTCTTTATCATTATTGACAACTGCCACAGGTAAGTCAGACAATTGCCCATATGGATCCCACATTGAGGATAAAAATATGATATTGTACAGAGCTGGAATAAGAGAAATTCCTATCATGACAATAATAAAGGTTGGTTTTTTAAAAATTGCTTTCCATTCTTTAAACATAGCTTCTCCTTTTTACACATATTGTCTAAAATTTTGATATAATAGATTATACATTAAAAAATCTAAATTACAAGATAAAAAATCCATTTTTAGACATATAGTCTAATTTGTTTATAAGGAGGAAATATGAAAGAAAGTAACAAACGCTTAAAAACAAAGCGAACTATTGAAAATGCTATGGTACAATTACTTATGGAACAGCCATTTGATCAAATTTCTACTGTCAAGTTAGCAGAAAAAGCCGGAATTAGTCGTTCCAGCTTCTATACTCACTATAAGGATAAGTATGATATGATTGAGCACTATCAAAGCAAGCTATTTCATACATTTGAATATATTTTTCAAAAACATGCTCATCACAAAAGAGACGCTATTTTAGAAGTCTTTGAATATCTGGAGTCAGAACCACTTCTGGCTGCCCTTCTTTCTGAAAATGGGACTAAAGAAATCCAAAATTTCTTACGAAATAAACTTCATATCATGCTCAGTACAGATTTACAAAAGCGATTTATGCAACTGAATCTCAATACCACTGAATTAGAATATAGTAGCATCTATCTAACTCACGCACTTTTTGGTGTTTGCCAAACTTGGATTGCACATGGAAAAAAAGAAAGTCCTCAAGAAATAACAGACTTCCTTATGAAGATGCTTGGTGATACAAATTGATACAAAAAGAGGAACACAGCTGTGTTCCCTTTTATCTATACTCCGCCAGTAGGACTCGAACCTACGACATCATGATTAACAGTCATGCGCTACTACCAACTGAGCTATGGCGGATAAAATAGTCCGTACGGGATTCGAACCCGTGTTACCGCCGTGAAAAGGCGGTGTCTTAACCCCTTGACCAACGGACCTTCTATCTGTAGCAGATATAACCATTATATCAATTTCTTACTAATTGTCAATTACTTTTGAGATTTTTTCTCTAAAATATCTTTTAACTTTCTAATTTTTAATCTTGAAATAGGACAGCGATGATCTTCATAGAAAACAACTTCTAGATTCTTTCGGTCAATTTCTCTGATATTGCCTATATTTACCAAAAATGACTTATGAGGAGAATAAAATCGCTGAGTATGTTTGTCCTTTTCCTGAATATCTGTCATGGTACCATAAAACTCTTTTGCAAAATTCTTACCAATAATGCGTAATTTATGAGAGACACCTGTCGTTTCAATATACAAAATATCATGGTAAGGAATTTTTAAATCATTTCCCTTGTAATTGTAGTCAAAATAATCTACAACATCTTCATTTTCAAGTAACATACTCTTCGTGTAGAAGATGTTTTGTTCAATTCTCTTCTTAAACATCTCATCATTGATATCCTTATCAACAAAATCTAGGGCTGATACCTGGTATTTATAGGTTAGAGTCGCAAACTCTGATCGACTGGTGATAAAGACGATAATAGCGTAAGGATTGTAATGACGAATGAGCTGAGCCACTTCAAATCCCTTTTTCTCAATTCCATGAATATCAATATCTAGGAAATAAAGCTGATTTACTTCATCGTTTTCAATGTATTCTTCAAATTCACGGACTTTTCCCGTTGTCTTGTATGATATTGGAATATTCGATTCTTTCGAAATTTCATCCAATATTCTTTCTAGTCTCACTTGATGTTCAATAACATCCTCTAAAATTAAAACTTTCATTCAAATTCCCTCTTAAATCTAATAATTTGTCTAAATGTACTGCCTTCCATCTCTGTTTCTAAAATAATATTGTTGTACTTATCTAGTAGTTCTTTCACATTATTTAATCCTACTCCGCGATTTCTTCCCTTAGTAGAGAATCCTAAAGCAAATAGATCTCCTGAAGGAGTCATCGTCATTTTACATGAATTCTGAATCACAATCACTGTTTCAGTTTCCATTTTAATAACTGCTACTTCCATCTGCTTTTTATAACTATCGGCCGATCCTTCGACAGCATTATTCAATAAAACGCTCATGATACGAACCAAATCCAATAGTTCAATTGGGAGCTTGGTAATCGTATCTTTTACTTCCAGTGTAAACTCTACACCATTATTTCGAGCATAGACAATGGACTGAGCAACCAAACTTCGTAAAGCTGAATCTTCTATGTTGTTCAAATCAAAGTAAGTGTACTTATCTGAACGCAATTTATGATTTGCTTTGACCAAAACTTCATTGTAAACTCTGTCAATTTCCTGTAAATTACCACTGTCAATTGCCATCTGCATGCTGACAAGCATCCCAGCATAGTCATGTCGAAAACCACGAATTTCATTATACAGACCGACAATTTCATCTGTGTAGTTTTGTAAATGTTTCTGTTCAAATTTCTTCTGCTTCAAAGCAATCTCTTTTTCTATTTGTTCTTTATGCGAATTCATTGCAAAGAAGGTCAAAAGGAGAGAAATAAAGACAATAGATGACAAAATACTTCCAAAACTATTCAAATGTTTAATCGTGCTTACCATATCTGAAACGAAAGATACAATATGTAGCAATAGTAAGGCAAAAAATACTTTTTTCAAAAAAGGATAGAGGTAGTCTTTGTCAAAATAGTTCAGTTCCAAATGGAAGTAACGAATGATTGTTACGATAACGATATAAGTCAACACCGTTACAGCGAAAAAGAATAGGCCATAATATTGTAAAACAAAATTGTCTCCTGTTATAGAAGAGAAAGTTACGGACAGAAAGGTGTGAGGACTCTCATATAAAAGAGATAGTAGTAAACTTAGGAATAATCCTCTATCCCTATCATACTGTTTAATCCATCTAAAATAGAAATATAGCATCAAAGGAAATAAAAATGTTGCAATCCCTAACCCATCTAAATTTAGAAGATAGAAGGGAAAATCAAGTACTATTTCTGTTAGTAATGTATAAGCACCAAAAACGTATAGTTCTTTTCTATTTATTTGACCTTTACAAATTAAACGGTAACTATGACAAATGATTACAAGATATAATATCAAATCTACTAATAAGAAAAAATCCATTTTTCTACTCCCTTATCTTCTTTTAAAGAAATTAAGTAAAACACTACCTATTCTCCTCATCTCCCCACCTTTAATCTCCTGCAAGTCTTTTTCCTTCAAAGCTACAAACTGTTCCAATTTAACTGTGTTTTTCATAATAAAATCTCCTAAAATGTTTTTTTTCTTGTAAGATAACTTACAAAAACTATTATACAAAATGGAATTTCATTTTAGATAAAATTCTCTCAACTGTCATTTTTTTCTCCCCAAGTGTACTTTTTTAAGAAAAAAGCCGGGAAAATTCCCAGCTTTGCTACTATATTGATCCCAGCAGGATTCGAACCTGCGACCGTTCGCTTAGAAGGCGAATGCTCTATCCAGCTGAGCTATGAGACCTAACACAATTATTCTACCAAAAATTCAATTAAAAGTCAATTTTCTATTTATGATAGGGTGATCCCTGCTGAATCGTAAAAGCGCGATAGATTTGTTCAACAAGGACTAGTCTCATTAACTGATGGGGCAAGGTTAAACGGCCAAAACTAACAGAAAGATTGGCTCTCTTTTTTACAGCTGATGATAATCCTAAACTCCCTCCAATGATAAATGTAAGAGTAGAAAATCCTTTTATAGAAGCTTCTTCTAACTGCTTACTAAATTCTTCCGAGGAGAAAGTTTTCCCTTCAATCGCTAACACAATGACGAAATCACGGTCACCAACTTTTGATAAAATTCTCTGACCTTCTATTTCTAAAATCTTTTGATTTTCTGACTCACTAGCCCTATCTGGTGTTTTTTCATCTGCTAGCTCAATCATTTCAAGCTTAGCAAATCGAGAAATTCGTTTTGAATACTCTGCAATACCATCTTTTAAATACTTTTCTTTCAGTTTCCCAACTGTTACAACTTTAATTTTCATGACTCTATTCTAACATATTCTCTATTTTTTCACATCTTATTCACAAAATAAAAAATAGATTTCAATTGAGAAAATCACAGTTTTAAAAGAGTTATCCACAGTTTGTGTAAAACTTTTGTGTTTAAGTTATAATTAAGCTAGTCAGTTTATACTTTCAGTAATTCAAAAATATGGAGGCAAATATGAAACATTTAAAAACATTTTACAAAAAAGGGTTTCAATTATTAGTCGTTATCGTCATTAGCTTTTTTAGTGGAGCCTTGGGTAGTTTTTCAATAGCTCAACTAACTCAAAAAAGTAGTATAAGCAACTCCAACAACAATAGCACTATCACACAGACTGCCTATAAGAACGAAAATTCAACAACTCAGGCTGTTAACAAAGTAAAAGATGCTGTTGTTTCTGTCATTACTTATTCGGCAAATAGACAAAATAGCGTATTTGGTAATGATGATACTGATACAGATTCTCAGCAAATCTCTAGTGAAGGATCTGGGGTTATTTATAAGAAGAATGATAAAGAAGCTTACATTGTCACCAATAATCACGTTATAAATGGCGCCAGCAAAGTAGATATTCGTTTGTCAGATGGAACTAAAGTACCTGGAGAAATTGTCGGAGCTGATACTTTCTCTGATATTGCTGTCGTCAAAATCTCTTCAGAAAAAGTGACAACAGTAGCTGAGTTTGGTGATTCTAGCAAGTTAACCGTAGGAGAAACTGCTATTGCCATTGGTAGCCCGTTAGGTTCTGAATATGCAAATACTGTCACTCAAGGTATCGTATCTAGTCTTAATCGAAATGTATCTTTAAAATCTGAAGATGGACAAGCCATTTCTACAAAAGCCATCCAAACTGATACTGCTATTAACCCAGGTAACTCTGGTGGCCCACTAATCAATATTCAAGGACAGGTTATCGGAATTACCTCAAGTAAAATTGCCACAAATGGAGGAACATCTGTAGAAGGTCTTGGTTTTGCAATCCCTGCAAATGATGCTATCAATATTATTGAACAGTTAGAAAAGAACGGAAAAGTGACTCGTCCAGCTTTGGGCATCCAAATGGTTAATCTCTCAAATATTAATACAAGTGACATTAGAAGACTGAATATTCCAAGTAACGTAACATCTGGTGTTGTTGTTCGTTCTGTACAAAGTAATATGCCTGCCAATGGTCACCTTGAAAAATACGATGTTATTACAAAAGTAGATGACAAAGACATTGCTTCATCAACAGACTTACAAAGTGCTCTTTACAATCATTCTATCGGAGACACCATTAAGATAACTTACTATCGTAACGGTAAAGAAGAAACTACATCTATTAAACTTGACAAGAGTTCAGGTGATTTAGAATCTTAATTGACATCTATGTAAAGAAAGCTTTACATAAGAGAAAAGATGTGTTAGTGTAGAATCATGGAAAAATTTGAAATGATTTCTATCACGGATATACAAAAAAATCCCTATCAACCTCGAAAAGAATTTGATGGAGAAAAACTACATGAACTAGCACAGTCTATCAAAGAAAATGGGGTCATTCAACCGATTATTGTTCGTCAATCTCCTGTTATTGGTTATGAAATCCTTGCAGGAGAGAGACGCTATCGTGCTTCACTTTTAGCTGGTCTAAGGTCTATCCCAGCTGTTGTTAAACAGCTTTCAGACCAAGAGATGATGGTCCAGTCCATTATTGAAAATTTGCAGAGAGAAAATTTAAATCCTATAGAAGAAGCACGCGCCTATGAATCTCTCGTAGAGAAAGGATTCACCCATGCTGAAATTGCAGATAAAATGGGAAAGTCTCGTCCATATATCAGCAACTCCATTCGTTTGCTTTCCTTGCCAGATGCTATCCTCTCAGAAGTAGAAAATGGCAAACTATCACAAGCTCATGCGCGTTCTCTAGTTGGGTTGAATAAGGAACAACAAGACTATTTCTTTCAACGAATTATAGAAGAAGACATCTCTGTAAGGAAGTTAGAAGCTCTTCTGACAGAGAAAAAACAAAAGAAACTGCAAAAAACTGATTACTTCATAAAAAAAGAAGAAGAGCAGTTAAAAAAACTACTCGGATTAGATGTAGAAATCAAAATGTTTAAAAAAGATAGTGGAAAAATCATTATTTCTTTTTCAAATCAAGAAGAATACAGTAGAATTATCAACAGCCTGAAATAAGGCTGTTCTTTTATTTTTTTATCTCACAAGGTTATCCACTATTTTTTTCAATAAAAAGCTTAATAAATCAATAGTTTTTACTTTTATCCCCAACCTGTGGATAAAAATTGGTAACATTGTGGATTATTTTTCACAGCTTGTGGAAAATTCTTGTTTTCTATGGTAAAATAGGTTTAGTATTAAACTTTTAAATAGTAAAGGAGGAGAAAGGATTGAAAGAAAAACAATTTTGGAATCGTATATTAGAATTTGCTCAAGAAAGACTGACTCGATCCATGTATGATTTCTATGCTATTCAAGCTGAACTCATCAAGGTAGAGGAAAATGTTGCCACTATATTTTTACCACGATCTGAAATGGAAATGGTCTGGGAAAAACAACTAAAAGATATTATTGTAGTTGCCGGATTTGAAATTTATGATGCTGAGATAACTCCCCACTATATTTTCACTAAACCTCAAGATACGGCTATCTCACAAGTTGAAGAAGCTACAAATTCAACTCTTTATGACTATAGTCCAAAGTTAGCATCTATTCCTTATTCGGATACTGGGTTAAAAGAAAAGTATACCTTTGATAATTTTATTCAAGGGGATGGAAATGTTTGGGCAGTATCAGCCGCTTTGGCCGTCTCTGAAGATTTAGCCTTGACCTATAATCCTCTTTTTATCTATGGAGGACCTGGGCTTGGTAAGACTCACCTGTTAAACGCTATTGGAAATGAAATTCTAAAAAATATTCCAAATGCGCGTGTCAAATACATACCTGCTGAAAGCTTTATTAATGACTTTCTTGATCACTTAAGGCTTGGGGAAATGGAAAAATTTAAAAAAACCTATCGTAGTCTTGATCTTTTGTTAATCGATGATATCCAGTCACTCAGCGGAAAAAAAGTCGCAACTCAGGAAGAATTTTTCAATACCTTTAACGCCCTTCATGACAAGCAAAAACAGATTGTCCTAACCAGTGATCGTAGTCCAAAACATCTAGAAGGGCTCGAGGAGAGGCTTGTCACACGTTTTAGTTGGGGGTTAACCCAAACTATCACACCTCCTGACTTTGAAACACGTATTGCCATTTTACAAAGTAAAACGGAACATTTAGGCTACAATTTCCAAAGTGATACTCTAGAATACCTAGCTGGACAATTTGATTCAAATGTTCGAGATCTTGAGGGAGCCATCAACGACATCACTTTAATTGCCCGAGTAAAAAAAATCAAGGATATCACTATTGATATTGCTGCAGAAGCTATTAGAGCTCGCAAACAAGATGTTAGCCAAATGCTCGTCATCCCAATTGACAAAATCCAAAATGAAGTTGGTAACTTTTATGGTGTTAGCGTCAAAGAAATGAAGGGAAGCAGACGCCTTCAAAATATCGTTTTGGCCCGTCAAGTAGCCATGTATTTATCTAGAGAACTAACAGATAATAGTCTTCCAAAAATTGGGAAGGAATTTGGAGGAAAAGATCATACAACAGTCATTCATGCCCATGCAAAAATTAAATCTTTGATTGATGAAGACGATAATTTACGTTTAGAAATTGAATCAATCAAAAAGAAAATCAAATAACTTGTGGATAACTTTCGCTTTTTTATCTTTTTTATCCACATTTTTTAAACAAGCCAAAAAACTTGATATGACTTGTTTAAAGTCTGTTTTCCACAGATTTCACAGACTCTATTATTACTATTATCCTTATAATACTAAAAATAAATAAAGGAGAATCCATGATTCATTTTTCAATTAATAAAAATTTATTTCTACAAGCATTGAATACAACTAAGAGAGCTATTAGTTCTAAAAATGCTATTCCTATTTTATCAACCGTCAAAATTGACGTAACCAATGAAGGTGTTACTTTGATTGGTTCAAATGGTCAAATTTCAATTGAAAATTTTATTTCTCAAAAAAATGAAGATGCTGGTTTGTTAATTACTTCTCTAGGTTCAATTCTTCTTGAAGCTTCTTTCTTCATAAATGTGGTATCTAGTCTACCTGATGTGACTCTTGATTTTAAAGAAATTGAACAAAATCAAATTGTTTTAACCAGTGGAAAATCAGAAATTACCCTAAAAGGAAAAGATAGCGAACAGTACCCACGAATCCAAGAAATTTCAGCAAGCACTCCTTTGGTTCTTGAAACCAAATTACTCAAGAAAATTATCAATGAAACAGCTTTTGCTGCAAGTACACAAGAAAGTCGTCCAATTTTAACGGGTGTTCATTTTGTATTGAGTCAACATAAGGAGCTAAAAACAGTTGCAACAGACTCTCATCGCCTAAGCCAGAAAAAATTAACGCTTGAGAAAAATAGTGATGACTTTGATGTTGTTATTCCTAGCCGTTCTTTACGCGAATTTTCAGCGGTATTTACAGATGATATCGAAACTGTAGAGATTTTCTTTGCCAATAACCAAATCCTCTTTAGAAGTGAAAATATTAGCTTCTATACTCGTCTCCTAGAAGGAAACTATCCTGATACAGATCGTTTGATTCCAACAGACTTTAACACTACTATTACTTTTGATGTGGTAAACTTACGCCAGTCAATGGAGCGTGCTCGTCTTTTATCAAGTGCGACTCAAAATGGTACTGTGAAACTTGAAATTAAAGGTGGTATTGTTAGCGCCCATGTTCACTCTCCAGAAGTTGGTAAAGTAAACGAGGAAATCGATACTGGTCAGGTGACTGGTGAAGATTTGACCATTAGTTTCAACCCAACTTACTTGATTGATTCTCTTAAAGCTTTAAATAGCGAAAAGGTGACCATTAGCTTTATCTCAGCTGTTCGTCCATTTACTCTTGTGCCAGCAGATACTGACGAGGACTTCATGCAGCTCATTACACCAGTCCGTACAAATTAAGTGAAAGAGGTTGAGCTTAGCTCGCCTCTTTTATGATATAATCGAAAAAGAAAAGGAGAGTAGTATGTATCAAGTTGGAAATTTTGTTGAAATGAAAAAACCACATGCTTGCACCATCAAGTCGACTGGTAAAAAGGCTAATCGTTGGGAAATTACACGTGTAGGAGCAGATATCAAAATAAAATGCAGTAATTGTGACCATGTTGTCATGATGGGACGCTATGATTTTGATCGAAAAATGAATAAAATTATTGACTGAAAACCCTTAGTTAGAGGGTTAGCAAGTTTTCCCTTTTTGTGTTATAATATTAGGGATTGAAATGAAAACGGAGAATGAGAAAATATGGCTTTAACAGCAGGTATCGTTGGTTTGCCAAACGTTGGTAAATCAACATTATTTAATGCAATTACAAAAGCAGGAGCAGAGGCTGCAAACTATCCATTTGCGACGATTGATCCAAACGTTGGAATGGTAGAAGTTCCAGATGAACGCCTACAAAAACTAACTGAAATGATCACACCTAAAAAAACAGTTCCAACAACATTTGAATTTACAGATATTGCAGGGATTGTAAAAGGAGCTTCAAAAGGAGAAGGGCTAGGGAATAAATTCTTGGCTAATATCCGTGAAGTAGACGCGATTGTTCACGTAGTTCGTGCTTTTGATGATGAAAATGTGATGCGCGAGCAAGGACGTGAAGACGCCTTTGTAGATCCACTTGCAGATATTGATACTATTAACCTGGAGTTGATTCTTGCTGACTTAGAATCAGTTAATAAGCGTTATGCGCGTGTAGAAAAGATGGCACGTACGCAAAAAGATAAAGAATCAGTAGCTGAGTTTAATGTTCTTCAAAAGATTAAACCAGTCCTAGAAGATGGAAAATCAGCTCGAACTATTGAATTTACAGATGAAGAACAAAAAGTTGTCAAAGGTCTCTTCCTTTTGACGACTAAACCAGTTCTTTATGTAGCGAATGTAGATGAAGATGTAGTTTCAGATCCAGATTCTATCGACTATGTCAAACAAATTCGTGAATTTGCAGCGACAGAAAATGCTGAAGTAGTCGTTATTTCTGCGCGTGCTGAGGAAGAAATTTCTGAGTTAGACGAAGAAGACAAGCAAGAATTTCTTGAAGCACTTGGATTGACAGAATCAGGCGTTGACAAGTTGACTCGTGCTGCTTACCATTTGCTTGGATTGGGAACTTACTTCACAGCTGGTGAAAAAGAAGTTCGCGCTTGGACCTTCAAACGTGGTATGAAGGCTCCTCAAGCAGCTGGTATTATCCACTCAGACTTTGAAAAAGGCTTTATCCGTGCAGTAACCATGTCATATGAGGATCTAGTGAAATACGGATCTGAAAAGGCTGTAAAAGAAGCTGGACGCTTGCGTGAAGAAGGAAAAGAATATATCGTTCAAGATGGCGATATTATGGAATTCCGCTTTAATGTCTAAAAAATTTAATGAATAGTATCAATTAGGTTGGAAAAAAATTCCAACCCTTTTGGCTTTTGAAAGGAAAAATAAATGACCAAATTACTTGTAGGCTTGGGAAATCCAGGGAATAAATATTTTGAAACAAAACACAATGTTGGTTTTATGTTGATTGACCAACTAGCGAAGAAACAGAATGTCACTTTTACACATGATAAGATATTTCAAGCTGATCTAGCATCCTTTTTCCTAAATGGAGAAAAAATTTATCTTGTCAAACCAACGACATTTATGAATGAAAGTGGAAAAGCGGTTCATGCTTTATTGACTTACTATGGTTTGGATATTGAAGATTTACTCATCATTTACGATGATCTTGACATGGAAGTTGGAAAGATTCGTTTAAGAGCAAAAGGCTCAGCAGGCGGTCATAATGGTATCAAGTCTATTATTCAACATATTGGAACCCAGGCCTTTAATCGTGTTAAGATTGGAATCGGAAGACCTAAAAATGGCATGTCAGTTGTTAACCACGTTTTGAGTACCTTTGACAAGGATGATTATACTGGTATTTTACAGTCTATTGACAAAGTTGACGATTCTGTAAACTACTATTTACAAGAGAAAAATTTTGAGAAAACAATGCAGAGGTATAATGGATAAATGGTGACCTTATTAGATTTATTCTCAGAAAATAATCAGATCAAAAAATGGCATCAAAATTTAACAGATAAGAAAAGACAACTGATACTTGGTTTATCAACGTCTACTAAGGCTCTTGCAATTGCAAGCAGTTTAGAAAAAGAAGATAAGATTGTGTTATTGACGTCAACTTATGGAGAAGCAGAAGGACTGGTTAGTGATCTTATCTCTATCTTGGGTGAGGAACTTGTTTATCCGTTTTTGGTAGATGATTCCCCTATGGTCGAGTTTTTGATGTCTTCACAAGAAAAAAACATTTCACGGGTTGAAGCCTTGCGTTTTTTGACTGATTCATCTAAGAAAGGGATTTTAGTTTGTAATATCGCAGCAAGTCGATTGATTTTACCGTCTCCCAATGTATTCAGAGATAGTATTGTAAAAATCTCAGTTGGTGAAGAATATGACCAACACGCGCTTATCCATCAGTTAAAGGAAATTGGTTATCGAAAAGTTACTCAAGTACAAACTCAGGGCGAATTTAGTCTGCGAGGAGATATTTTAGATATTTTTGAAATATCCCAGTTAGAACCTTGCCGAATTGAGTTTTTTGGTGATGAAATTGATGGTATCAGGTCATTTGAAGTCGAAACACAATTATCGAAAGAAAGTCAGACAGAACTAACTATCTTTCCAGCTAGTGATATGCTTTTGAGAGAAAAAGATTATCAACGAGGTCAGTCAGCTTTAGAAAAACAAATTTCGAAGACTTTATCACCGATTTTGAAATCATACTTAGAAGAAATTCTTTCAAGTTTTCACCAAAAACAAAGTCATGCAGATTCTCGGAAGTTTTTATCTTTGTGCTATGATAAGACATGGACTGTCTTTGATTATATTGAAAAAGATACTCCAATATTCTTTGATGATTACCAAAAATTGATGAATCAGTATGAAGTCTTTGAAAGAGAATTAGCGCAGTACTTTACAGAAGAATTACAGAATAGTAAAGCATTTTCTGATATGCAGTATTTTGCTGATACTGAGCAAATCTATAAAAAACAAAGTCCGGTGACCTTTTTCTCTAATCTTCAAAAGGGTTTAGGAAATCTCAAATTTGACAAAATTTATCAATTCAATCAATATCCTATGCAGGAATTTTTCAATCAGTTTTCTTTTC
Source organism: Streptococcus sp. 5346 (assembly GCF_013277455.1). Lineage (GTDB taxonomy): Bacteria > Bacillota > Bacilli > Lactobacillales > Streptococcaceae > Streptococcus. The sequence goes on along the minus strand of NZ_VMMY01000004.1, from coordinate 8,901 downwards.
TAAAAGAAGAAATTGAACGATACAAAAAAATGAATTATACTATTATCCTGCAATCTAGCAATTCAATGGGAAGTAAGGCATTGGAGGATATGTTAGAGGAATATCAGATTAAATTGGATTCCAGAAATAAGTCAAGAATCTGTCAACAATCTGTAAACTTAATTGAGAGTAACCTAAGACATGGTTTTCATTTTGTAGATGAAAAGATTTTATTGATAACTGAACATGAGATTTTTCAAAAGAAATTAAAACGTCGTTTTCGAAGACAACATGTTTCGAATGCAGAGAGATTAAAAGATTACAATGAACTTGAAAAAGGGGACTATGTTGTCCATCATATCCATGGGATTGGTCAATATCTAGGAATTGAAACAATTGAAATCAAGGGAATTCATCGCGATTATGTCAGTGTCCAATACCAAAATGGTGATCAAATTTCTATCCCTGTGGAACAGATTCAGTTACTGTCTAAATATATTTCAAGTGATGGTAAAGCTCCAAAACTCAATAAATTAAATGACGGTCATTTTAAAAAGGCTAAGCAAAAGGTTAAGAACCAGGTAGAGGATATAGCAGACGATTTAATTAAACTTTATTCTGAACGCAGCCAGTTGAAGGGTTTTGCTTTTTCAGCTGATGATGAAGATCAACATGCTTTTGATGATGCATTTCCTTATGTTGAAACGGATGATCAACTTCGTAGTATTGAGGAAATCAAGAGGGATATGCAAGATTCTCAGCCAATGGATCGACTTTTAGTTGGGGATGTTGGTTTTGGAAAGACTGAAGTTGCAATGCGTGCAGCCTTTAAGGCTGTCAATGATCACAAACAGGTTGTCGTTCTAGTTCCGACGACGGTTTTAGCGCAACAGCACTATACCAATTTTAAGGAACGATTCCAAAATTTTGCAGTTAATATTGATGTATTGAGTCGTTTTAGAAGTAAAAAAGAGCAGACCGAAACACTTGAAAAATTGAAAAACGGTCAAGTTGATATTTTGATTGGAACACATCGTGTTTTGTCAAAAGATGTTGTGTTTGCTGATTTGGGCTTGATGATTATTGATGAGGAACAGCGATTTGGTGTCAAGCATAAGGAAACCTTGAAAGAACTGAAAAAACAAGTAGATGTCCTGACCTTGACCGCTACGCCAATTCCTCGTACCCTTCACATGTCTATGCTGGGAATCAGAGATTTGTCTGTTATTGAAACTCCGCCGACTAATCGTTATCCAGTGCAAACCTATGTTTTAGAAAAGAATGATAGTGTCATTCGTGATGCTGTCTTACGTGAAATGGAGCGTGGAGGTCAAGTTTACTACCTTTACAACAAAGTTGACACGATTGACCAGAAGGTTTCAGAATTACAGGAGTTGATTCCAGAGGCTTCGATTGGTTATGTTCATGGGCAAATGAGTGAAATTAAGTTAGAAAATACTCTAATGGATTTCATTGAAGGTCAGTATGATATTTTGGTGACAACTACCATTATTGAGACAGGGGTGGACATTCCAAATGCTAATACTTTATTTATTGAAAATGCGGATCATATGGGCTTGTCAACCTTGTATCAGCTAAGAGGAAGAGTTGGTCGTAGTAATCGTATTGCTTATGCTTATCTCATATATCGTCCAGAAAAATCGATTAGTGAAATCTCTGAAAAGAGATTAGAAGCGATTAAAGGATTTACAGAATTGGGATCCGGATTTAAGATTGCTATGCGAGATCTTTCGATTCGTGGAGCAGGAAATCTCCTAGGAAAATCCCAGTCTGGTTTCATTGATTCTGTTGGTTTTGAATTGTATTCGCAGTTACTAGAGGAAACTATTGCTAAACGAAACGGTAATGCTAACACTAACACAAGAACTAAAGGGAATGCTGAGTTGATTTTGCAAATTGATGCCTATCTTCCTGATACTTATATTTCTGATCAACGACATAAGATTGAAATTTACAAGAAAATTCGTCAAATTGACAACCGTGTCAATTATGAAGAGTTACAAGAGGAGTTGATAGACCGTTTTGGAGAATACCCAGATGTAGTAGCATATCTTTTAGAGATTAGTTTAGTCAAGTCATATTTGGACAAGGTCTTTGTTCAACGTGTGGAAAGAAAAGATAATAAGATTACAGTTCAATTTGAAAAAGTCACTCAACGACTGTTTTTAGCTCAAGATTATTTTAAAGCTTTATCCGCAACGAACTTAAAAGCAGGCATCGCTGAGAATAAGGGATTAATGGAGCTTGTATTTGATGTCCAAAATAAGAAAGATTATGAAATTTTAGAAGGTCTGCTGATTTTTGGAGAAAGTTTATTAGAGATAAAAGAGTCTAAGAAAGAAAATTCCATTTGATATTTTTCTTCTATAAAATAGATAAAAATGGTACAATAATAAGTTGAGGTAATAAGGATGAGATTAGACAAATATTTAAAAGTATCGCGAATTATCAAGCGTCGTACAGTCGCAAAAGAAGTAGCAGATAAAGGCAGAATCAAGGTGAATGGAATCTTGGCCAAAAGTTCAACGGATTTGAAAGTTAATGACCAAGTTGAAATTCGCTTTGGCAATAAGTTGCTACTTGTAAAAGTACTAGAGATGAAAGATAGTACAAAAAAAGAAGATGCAGCAGGCATGTATGAAATTATCAGTGAAACACGGGTAGAAGAAAATGTCTAAAAATATTGTACAATTGAATAATTCTTTTATCCAAAATGAATATCAACGTCGTCGTTACCTGATGAAAGAACGACAAAAACGGAATCGTTTCATGGGTTGGGTTCTGATTTTGATTATGCTATTATTTATCTTGCCAACTTTTAATTTAGCGCAGAGCTATCAACAATTACTCCAAAGACGTCAGCAACTAGCAGACTTGCAAACTCAGTATCAGACTTTGAGTGATGAAAAGGATAAGGAGACAGCATTTGCTACCAAGTTAAAAGACGAGGATTATGCTGCCAAATATACACGAGCGAAGTACTATTATTCTAAGTCGAGGGAAATAGTTTATACGATTCCTGACTTGCTTCAAAGGTGATAAAATGGAAAATTTATTAGATGTAATTGAGCAATTTTTGAGTTTATCAGATGAAAAGCTGGAAGAGTTGGCTGATAAAAATCAATTATTGCGTTTACAAGAAGAAAAGGAAAGGAAGAATGCGTAAATTCTTAATTATTTTGTTGCTACCAAGTTTTTTGACCATTTCAAAAGTTGTTAGTACAGAAAAAGAAGTCGTCTATACTTCGAAAGAAATTTATTACCTTTCACAATCTGACTTTGGTATTTATTTTAGAGAAAAGCTAAATTCTCCTATGGTTTATGGAGAAGTTCCTGTTTATGCAAATGAAGATTTAGTAGTGGAATCTGGAAAATTGACTCCCAAAACAAGTTTTCAAATAACTGAGTGGCGCTTAAATAAACAAGGAATTCCGGTATTTAAGCTATCAAATCATCAATTTATAGCTGCGGACAAACGATTTTTATATGAACAATCAGAGGTAACTCCAACAATAAAAAAAGTATGGTTAGAATCTGATTTTAAACTGTACAATAGTCCTTATGACTTAAAAGAAGTGAAATCATCCTTATCAGCTTATTCTCAGGTATCAATCGATAAGACCATGTTTGTAGAAGGAAGAGAATTTCTACATATTGATCAGGTTGGATGGGTAGCTAAAGAATCAACTTCTGAAGAAGATAATCGGATGAGTAAAGTTCAAGAAATGTTATCTGAAAAATATCAGAAGGATTCATTCTCTATTTATGTTAAGCAACTGACTACTGGAAAAGAAGCTGGTATCAATCAAGATGAAAAGATGTATGCAGCTAGTGTTTTGAAACTCCCTTATCTCTATTATGCGCAAGAAAAAATAAATGAGGGTCTTTATCAGTTAGATACGACTGTAAAATACGTATCTGCAGTCAATGATTTTCCAGGTTCTTATAAACCAGAGGGAAGTGGTAGTCTTCCTAAAAAAGAGGATAATAAAGAGTACTCTCTCAAGGACTTAATCACAAAAGTATCTAAAGAATCTGATAATGTAGCTCATAATATATTGGGTTATTACATTTCAAACCAATCTGATGCCACATTCAAATCCAAGATGTCTGCCATTACGGGAGATGATTGGGATCCAAAAGAAAAATTGATTTCTTCCAAAATGGCCGGGAAGGTCATGGAAGCTATTTATAATCAAAATGGATTTGTGCTAGAGTCTTTGACTAAAACAGATTTTGATAATCAGCGAATTGCCAAAGGTGTTTCTGTGAAGGTAGCTCATAAAATTGGGGATGCGGACGAATTTAAGCATGATACGGGTGTTGTCTACGCAAATTCTCCATTTATTCTTTCGATTTTCACTAAGAATTCTGATTATGATACAATTTCTCAGATAGCTAAGGATGTTTATGAGGTTCTAAAATGAGAAAACAAGATTTTTTAAATCATTTTCTCAAGAAGGGATATTTCAAAAAGCATACTAAGGTGGTGCTAGCTCTTTCTGGTGGATTAGATTCTATGTTTCTATTTAGGGTATTATCTACTTATCAAAAAGAGTTAGAAATTGAATTGATTCTAGCCCATGTGAATCATAAGCAGAGAGTAGAATCAGATTGGGAAGAAAAGGAATTAAGGAAGTTGGCTGCTGAAGCTGGACTTCCTATTTATGTCAGCAATTTTTCAGGAGAATTTTCAGAAGCGCGTGCTCGACATTTTCGTTATGATTTTTTTCAAGAGGTCATGAAAAAGACAGGTGCGACAGCTTTAGTTACTGCCCACCATGCTGATGACCAGGTGGAAACGATTTTGATGCGTTTGATTCGAGGCACTCGTTTGCGCTATCTATCAGGAATTAAGGAGAAGCAAGTAGTCGGAGAGATAGAAATTATTCGTCCCTTCTTGCATTTTCAGAAAAAAGACTTTCCATCAATTTTTCACTTTGAAGATATATCAAATAAGGAAAATCATTATTTGCGCAACCGTATTCGAAACTCTTACTTACCAGAATTAGAAAAAGAAAATCCTCGATTTAGAGATGCAATCTTAAGTATCGGTAATGAAATTTTAGATTATGATTTGGCAATAGCTGAATTATCAAAGAATATTGATGTAGAAAATTTAGAGCAGCTATTGTCTTACTCTGAGTCGACACAAAGAGTTTTACTTCAAACTTATCTGAATCGTTTTCCAGATTTGAATCTTACAAAAGCTCAGTTTGAAGAAGTTAGACAAATTTTAAAAACTAAAAGCCAGTATAGTCATCCACTTAAAAATGGTTATGAATTGATAAAAGAGTATCAACAGTTTCGGATTTGTAAAATCAGTCCTCAGTCTGATGAAAAGGAAGATGAACTTGTGTTACACTATCAAAATCAGGTATCTTATCAAGGATATTTATTTTCCTTTGGACTTCCTTTAGAAGGTGAATCAATTCAACAAATACCTGTTTCACGGGAAACATCAATACACATTCGTCATCGAAAAACAGGAGATGTTTTGATTCAAAATGGGCATAGAAAAAAACTCAGACGTCTATTTATTGATTTGAAAATCCCTATGGAAAAGAGAAAATCTGCTCTGATTATTGAGCAATTTGGAGAAATTGTCTCAATTTTGGGAATTGCGACCAGTAATTTGAGTAAAAACACGAAAAATGATATAATGAACACTGTACTTTATATAGAAAAAATAGATAGGTAAAAAAATGTTAGAAAACGATATTAAAAAAATCCTCGTTTCACACGATGAAATTACAGAGGCTGCTAAAAAATTAGGTGCTCAACTCACTAAAGACTATGCAGGAAAAAATCCAATTTTAGTCGGGATTTTAAAAGGATCTATTCCTTTTATGGCTGAATTAGTCAAACATATTGATACACATATTGAAATGGACTTCATGATGGTTTCTAGCTACCATGGTGGAACAGCAAGTAGTGGTGTTATCAATATTAAACAAGATGTGACTCAAGATATCAAAGGAAGACATGTTCTATTTGTAGAAGATATCATTGATACAGGTCAAACTTTGAAGAATTTGCGAGATATGTTTATTGAAAGAGATGCAGCTTCTGTTAAGATTGCAACCTTATTGGATAAACCAGAGGGACGTGTTGTAGAAATTGAGGCAGACTATACCTGCTTTACTATCCCAAATGAGTTTGTAGTAGGTTATGGTTTAGACTACAAAGAAAATTATCGTAATCTTCCTTATGTTGGAGTATTGAAAGAAGAAGTGTATTCAAATTAGAAAGAACAATTTTTAATGAAAAAACAAAATAATGGTTTAATTAAAAATCCTTTTCTATGGTTATTACTTATTTTTTTCCTAGTTACAGCTTACCAGTATTTTAGTACAGGTAGTGTTGCAGGGAAAAGTGAGCAAATTAATTATACAGAATTGGTAAAAGAAATTACCGATGACAATGTAAAAGAATTGACTTACCAACCAAATGGCAGTGTTATCGAAGTTTCAGGTGTTTATAAAAATCCTAAAACAAGTAAAGAAGAAACAGGTATCCAGTTCTTTTCTCCTTCTGCTACAACAGTAGAGAAATTTTCAAGTATTATTCTTCCTTCAGATACTACAGTATCAGAATTGCAAAAACTTGCTTCTGACCATAAGGCAGAAGTAACTGTTAAGCATGAAAGTTCAAGTGGTATGTGGATTAATATTCTTGTATCCATTGTGCCATTCGGTATTCTATTCTTCTTCCTATTCTCTATGATGGGAAATATGGGAGGAAATAATAGCCGTAACCCAATGAGTTTTGGACGTAGTAAGGCTAAAGCCGCAAATAAAGAAGATATTAAAGTAAGATTTTCAGATGTTGCTGGAGCTGAGGAAGAAAAACAAGAACTAGTTGAAGTTGTTGAATTCTTAAAAGATCCAAAACGATTTACGAAACTTGGAGCCCGTATTCCAGCAGGTGTTCTTTTGGAGGGACCTCCAGGAACAGGTAAAACTTTGCTTGCTAAGGCAGTAGCCGGAGAAGCAGGTGTTCCATTCTTTAGTATTTCAGGTTCTGACTTTGTAGAAATGTTTGTCGGAGTTGGAGCTAGTCGTGTTCGCTCTCTTTTTGAAGATGCCAAAAAAGCAGCACCAGCTATTATCTTTATCGATGAAATTGATGCTGTTGGACGTCAACGTGGAGTCGGTCTCGGCGGAGGTAATGATGAACGTGAGCAAACCTTGAACCAACTTTTGATTGAGATGGATGGTTTTGAGGGAAATGAAGGGATTATTGTCATCGCTGCGACAAACCGTTCAGATGTACTTGACCCTGCCCTTCTGCGCCCAGGACGTTTTGATAGAAAAGTCTTGGTTGGTCGCCCTGATGTTAAAGGTCGTGAAGCAATCTTGAAAGTTCATGCTAAGAACAAGCCTTTAGCAGAAGATGTTGATTTGAAATTAGTGGCTCAACAAACTCCAGGCTTTGTTGGTGCTGATTTGGAAAACGTTCTAAATGAGGCAGCCTTAGTTGCTGCCCGTCGCAACAAGTCAGTTATTGATGCTTCAGATATTGATGAAGCAGAAGATAGAGTGATTGCTGGTCCTTCTAAGAAAGATAAGACAGTTTCACAAAAAGAACGTGAATTGGTTGCCTATCATGAGGCAGGACATACCATTGTTGGTCTAGTCTTATCGAATGCCCGAGTTGTCCATAAGGTTACAATTGTACCACGTGGTCGTGCAGGTGGTTATATGATTGCACTTCCTAAGGAAGACCAAATGCTTCTATCTAAAGAAGATATGAAAGAGCAATTGGCTGGCTTAATGGGGGGACGTGTAGCTGAAGAAATCATCTTTAATGTCCAAACGACAGGAGCTTCAAATGACTTTGAACAAGCTACACAGATGGCTCGTGCAATGGTTACAGAGTACGGTATGAGTGAAAAACTTGGTCCGGTACAATATGAGGGTAATCATGCCATGTTTGGTGCACAAAGCTCTCAAAAATCAATTTCAGAACAAACAGCTTATGAAATTGACGAAGAGGTTCGTTCATTATTGAATGAAGCACGAAATAAAGCTGCTGAAATTATTCAGTCAAATCGTGAAACTCACAAGTTGATTGCAGAAGCATTATTGAAATACGAAACATTGGATAGTACACAAATTAAATCTCTTTACGAAACAGGAAAGATGCCTGAAGCAGTAGAAGAGGAATCTCATGCATTATCCTATGATGAAGTAAAGTCAAAAATGAATGACGAAAAATAACCCTGAGAGAGGCCCGTCCTCTCTTTTTTGTGCAGTTGAGACGGTGTAGAGAACAGAATGGATGAAATGTGCCAAAAGTGTTTCTGGATCTGTTAGACTGTACACAGAAAGGGGAAGATTATGCTTAAAGAATTGTATGAAGAAGTCCAGGGAATTGTATATAAGTGTAGAAATGAATATTACCTTCATTTATGGGAGTTATCGGACTGGGATCAAGAGGGAATGATTTGCCTACATGAATTGATTAGTAAAGAAGAAGGGTTTGTAGAAGATATCCCTCGTTTAAGGAAATATTTCAAAACAAAATTCCGGAATCGAATTCTAGATTATCTCCGTAAACAAGAAAGTCAAAAACGGAGATATGATAAAGAGCTTTATGAAGAAGTGGGTGAGATAAGTCATCGTATCAGTGAGGGAGGACTCTGGCTAGATGACTATTATCTCTTTCATGAAACACTAAGAGATTATAGAAACAAACAAAGTAAAGAGAAACAAGAAGAGTTAGAACGCGTCTTAAGAGATGAACGCTTCCGAGGGCGTCAAAGAGTGCTAAAGGACTTACGTATTGTGTTTAAAGAGTTTGACATCCGTACTCATTAGGAGTTCATGCAAAAAAATAAAAAAATTTAAAAAAGGTGTTGACAAAGTTTGAAAAGCCTGTATAATAGTAAGAGTTGAA